>CAZQHA010000367.1:0-4659 GCA_964592795.1 uncultured Planctomycetaceae bacterium
CCGCGCTGTCGCAGTTGCTGCCGGCCGCGCGCGTGAGGCGCATGGACAGCGACACGATGCTGCGGCGCGAGGACTACGAGGACGTGCTCGCGAGCTTCGGCCGCGGCGAGATCGACGTGCTCGTCGGCACGCAGATGATCGCGAAGGGCCTCGACTTTCCGCGCGTGACGGTCGTCGGGATCATCTCGGCCGATGGATCGCTGCATCAACCGGACTTCCGTGCGGCCGAGCGCACGTTCCAATTGCTCGCGCAAGTTTCGGGACGCGCCGGTCGCGGCGTATTGAAAGGCGAGATCGTCGTGCAGACCGGAACGCCCGCGCATCCCGCGATCGTGTGCGCCGCAAAGCACGACTACGAAGGCTTCGTCGCGGCCGAAAGCCGGCTGCGCGCGGAGCTCGGCTACCCGCCGCACGGCCGACTCCTGCGCGTCGTGTTCGACGATCCGGAAGAGAGCCAGGCCGCCGCCGGCGCGAAGGAGTGCGGCGACTTCCTGCGGCAGACGCTCCCGCGCGACGGCACGCTCGTCCTCGGCCCCGCCGAAGCGCCGATCGCGCTCCAGCGCGGCCGGCACCGCCATCACCTGATCGTGAAGGCGCCTGCGAACGCGGCCGGCTTCGAGGAGGCGCGAGACAAGATCGCGCTCTTCGCGGACGCCCGCGCGCGCCCCAGGATCACGATCGACGTCGATCCGGCGTCGATGCTCTGATCCTCGCCAACACTTTCGTCCCGCCGGGGATTGAATGGGTCCATGGACTCACGAGCGAACCCGCTGGACCACGACGCGATGCTCGCCCACTCCGGCTGGCTGCGCGCGCTCGCGGCGAGCCTCGTGAGCGACTCGGCGACAGCCGAGGACCTCGTGCAGGACACGTGGGTCGCGGCGCTCGAGCACCCGCCGGAGCTGGGATGGAAGGTCGAGCCGTGGCTTGCACGCGTGCTGAAGAACTTCGCGTTTCGCAGGCGGCGCGACGAGTTGCGGCGCGCGGAGCACGAGCTCGCCGCATCGGGTTCCGCCGGCTCGGTGATGCCGGACCGGACCGCCGAGACGCTCGATCTGCAGGCCACGATCCTCGAAGCGGTGCGCGAGATCGACGAGCCGTTCCGCGCGACGATCGTGATGCGCTACTTCGAGGGCCGATCGTCGGCGGAGATCGCGCGTGCGCAGAACGTGCCGGCAGGAACGGTGCGCTGGCGGCTCAAGCGCGGGCTCGACGAGCTGCGGGAGCGACTCGACGAGCGCTTCGACGGCGCGCGCGCGTCGTGGTTCGCCTTGCTCGTCCCGCTCACGACGCGCGAGGGGGTCGCGGGCGGCGTGCCGGCGATGAACACGATGTGGAAGGGAGCCTTCGTCATGAACGTCACGCAAGCCGCGCTGACCGCGACGGTGCTCGTCGCGGCCGTGGGAATCGTGTGGTGGAGCCTCGACGACGAAGCCGGAGTCCGCGAGAGCTCCGTGCCCGCGATCACCACGCAAGACGCAATGGAGGAGGGGGGCTTGTCATCGAGCGCGCTCGATGCCGCCTCGCCCGTGGATCGAGAAGAGCGCGTCCACATCGCGCCGGCCGCCACGCCGGTGGCGTCGCCTGCGGTCGCGCCACCCGTCGAGGAGGAGCCGTACGTCGGGACCGTCGACGCGCGCTTCGTCAACGAGCGCGGGGAACCGAAGCCGGGAGTCCGGTTCGCCGTCGTCGGCGACCGCAAGTTTCACACTGAAGCCGCGTCGGCGTGGAGCGGTCCCGACGGCCGTGCGACGCTCGACGTACCGATCCCGAAGATCCCTGCGATGCGCCGCACGGAGGACGGTGGCGAGCTCCTGCGCGAGTGGCGGTTCCGTTTCACCGCGTCGATCGACGGCTGCGCCACCGTCGAATGCGCGGCGACACTGCGCGGTGGTGAGGTCGCGCATCTTGGCGATGTCGTGCTCGGTCCGGGCTCGCGCGTGCACGGGCGCGTCGTCGACGAGAACGGACGCGGAATGGCGGGCGCTTCCATCGGTGTCGCGGCGGTCGATCTCCCGGAGGACGCGAACCGCATCCGGCGACTGGGCTCGAGCGCCTTCCACGATGCTTCGACCGCGACGAGCGACGCGGAAGGCACGTTCGTGCTCGACGGCGTCGCGGTCGGAACGTGCCGTGTATGGAGCCACGCCGACGACAAGCGCTATGCGTGGAGCGATCCGATCGCGGTCACCGCGGGGCGTGACGTGCATGACGTCGAGCTCGTGCTCACGCCGATGCTCGCGACCGATCGAATCGAAGGACGCGTCGTCGATCCGGACGGTGGTCCGGTCGCGCACGCGAGCCTCTTCTACACCGCGCACGCGAAGGAGTCGTTTTCGACCGGACTGCGCGCGAACGAGGACGGACGCTTCGAGCTCATGATCCAGGACGACGGCTCGACGTACGACTTCACGGCCCGCGACCCCGCGCAGCGCTTCGCGCAAGCGAGCATCCTCGGAGTCGTTCCGGGGACGCTCGATCTCGTCCTGCAGCTCGTAGCCAAGCAGTTCGTGGACGTCCGCGTAGTCGATCCCGACGGGCGCGCGATCGAAGGTGTCACGTTCGCGGTGAGCTCCCGCGGGTACCAGCGCGCGGCGCAGACCGAACGCGTCAGCACGGATCGCTATCGCGTCGAGATGCCGGAAGACGTGGTCGAGCTCGAGGCGTCGGCGCCGGGATGGCGCACGCAGCGTCGAGACTTTCTCGATCCGAGGTCGCTGCCCTCCGTGCTGGAGATCGTGATGCACCGCGCTCCAATCGTTCGTGGACGCGTCGTCGCGGGCGGTCGCGGCGTCCCCGGTGCTCATGTCGAAGTGCGCGCCGACGACCCCGATTCGAGCTGGACCGTCAATGGCTTCCGCTGCGTGATGTCGTCGTGGAGCAGCGGCAACGCGACGAGCGACGACGAAGGTCGATTCGAGGTCGTCTGCGATCTCGACGGCGCGTTCTGGCTCCGCGCGACTGCCGAGGGTTGGGTTGCCGGAGAGATCGGACCGATCGATGCGAAGCGACTCGCGGACGGCGCGAGCGTCGACGTCGAGCTCACGCATGGCGGCGCGCT
Source organism: uncultured Planctomycetaceae bacterium (assembly GCA_964592795.1). Taxonomy (GTDB): domain Bacteria; phylum Planctomycetota; class UBA1135; order UBA1135; genus JANLUN01. The sequence continues at coordinate 3,062 of CAZQHA010000367.1, forward strand.
CGAGGGCCACGTGCTGCTGCCCGATGGCAGCGATGCCGAAGGCGAAGTGGTCGCGATCAATCACGGGGACGGCCTGCCGCGTACGATGCGCGCCGGACCGAACGGGCGCTTCCGTTTCGAAGGCCTCGCGCCGGGACGATGGCAGGTCATGACGTGTGACGCCGAGATCGACCCGGGGAAGACGCGGTACGGCTCGACGGAGGACACGAGTCCGATCGAGTGGAGCTGCGAGGTGCGCGCCGGAGCGACGACGCGCCACGACCTCGACCTGACTTCGAAGAAGTAGTCAACCACGGCTCCCGCGGGTATGAAGGGCGTGTAGGGGAGCGCCATGACCACGTTCGCACTCGTATCCGCCGTCCTGTCGCTCGCTGCGCCGCCGGCCAGCCAGAGCTTCGAGCCACACGTCTTTTCGGTCGGTCGCGACTCGCAGAACGCGCCGACGACGTACGCGCACGAGATCCAGAACCCGTGGAGCTTCTTGCCAAGCCCGCACGCGGGCGGCTTCGACTCGATCGTGCGCCATTTCTCCGGCCAGCACTACGTCGTCTGCTCCGACAGCGACACGGTGCGCGTCGTCGACGCGAGCACGTTGCTCGAGACGCACTCGTTTGGAACCGGCGCCGGACTCCTGGCGCGCGACATCTGCGTGGTGGCGCCGGACCGCGCGTACGTCAGCCGCTACGGCGCGACGCACCTCTACCGCGTGAACCCGCAAACCGGCGTCGGATTCGACGCCGTCGATTTGTCCGTGCTCGCCGATGCCGACGGCGTGCCCGAGATGGTGATGATGGAGCGCGTGGGGAACCGCCTCTTCGTGCAGCTTCAGCGGCTCGACGAGAACTTTGCCGCGGTTCCGCCGTCGCTTCTCGCGGTCGTCGACCTCCGGACCGACACGTTGATCGACGTCGATCCCGTGAAGCCGGGCGTGCAAGGCATCGAGCTCGTCGGCACGTACCCGGCGTACAAGATGCAGGTCGAGCGCGCGGAGCGCCGCCTCTACGTTTCGACTCCCGGGCCGCTCCTGCGCGGCGGCGGCATCGAGGAGATCGATCTCGACACGCTGCAATCGAACGGTTGGATCGCGACCGAGCTCGTGATCGGCGGCGACATGACCGGATTCGTCCTCGTGTCGCCCGAGCTCGGGTACGTGCTGACGCACACCGATCTGACCTTGTCGTCGCACTTGACGGCGTTCTCGCGGATCGACGGCTCGCACCAGGGCGAGAAGTTCGTGACGTTCACGCAGGTCGACTCGCTCGCGTTCGACGCGAAGACGGGGCAGCTCTTCTTCCCCGACGGCAACGCGGGAATCCGCGTCTTCGACGCCGCGACGGGCGTGCAGCTTTCGAGCACGCCGGTCGGCGCGGGCGACATCTTCCCGACGGACGTGATCGTGGCGCGTCCACGACTCGTGAAGACGCCGCTCCGCCCGCAGTGATCGGCTACTTCCGGACGAGCTGCCGGAAGCGCTGGAAGAGGTGCGACGAATCGAGCGGACCCGGCGCCGCTTCGGGGTGGTACTGCACGCTGAAGACCGGCGCCTTCTTGTGGCGCATGCCCTCGACCGTCTGATCGTTGAGGTTGACGTGCGTCAC
>CAZQHA010000368.1:0-4641 GCA_964592795.1 uncultured Planctomycetaceae bacterium
CGCCGCAAAGGCGCAACCGCGGACTCCGACGTGGATGCCGACGGGGCCGGCGACCTCGGCCGGCGCCGTGTCCCGCGCGACGATCACCGGCGTTCCCGACGCCAGCGCCTCGAGCACCGGCAATCCGAAGCCTTCCGAGCGCGAGAGCACCGCGACCGCGCTCGCCAGGCGCAGCAGCGCCGGCAGGTCCGCCTCGTCGATCGTGTCGGGCGTCGACACGAACCGCGAGAGGCCGAGCCGCGCGACGAGGCCGAGGTCCTTGCGCAGCTGCGGCGTGTCGCCGCCGCTGACGACGAGCTGCACGTGCGCGCCGCCGCGGCGCAGGTGCTCGGCGAGCCCCTGCACGAGCGCCGCGAGGTTCTTCTTCGGCCGCACCGCGCCCAGGCACAGCACGAGCGGCGATTGCGGGAGGCGGTACCGGCCGAGCACGACCTCGTCGACGCTCCCCGGGTCCGGCTCGTCCGCGAACGGCGGTCCGACGCCCCACGGGATCACGCGGACCTTCGATCGTCCGGGCAAGAGGCGCGCGGCGAGGTCGCGCGCGGTGAACTCGGTCGCGGTCACGACCGCGTCCGCGCGCAGCGGACCCAGTGCCGCCCACGCGCGGTGGCGCAGGCCGGCGTTCTCGGCGACGCCGTGACGCCACGGAAGCTCGTGGATCGTCTGCACGCGCCGTCCGCCGCCGCGCAACGGGAACGCGGAGACGCACGAGTGGATGCCCGCGAGCCCGTCCTCGAGGACGATCCGCGGCAGCTCGACCTGCCGCCACGTCGTGAGGCGCGCTCCGTCGGACGGCGCGAGGCGCACGATCTCGATCCGGCCGCGCCGCTCGAGCGCCTGCACGAGCTCGCGCGTGATGCGCACGAGGCCGCGCGGATGCGGGCGGTGAAGCGGCGAGACGTCGAAGCCGACGCGCATGGGCGCGGGATCCTAAACTCTCGCGCCGGTGATCCGAGTCGGCCTGTTGATCGATCGCTGGGAGCCCTCGCGCGGCGGCGCCGAGCGCGCTCTCGCAGAGCTCGCGCGCTGGCTCGACGCGCGCGGGATGGACGTGCGCGTGTTCGCTCGCGAGGCGGATGCTCCGCCGACCGCGAAGTTCCATCGCGTCGGCGTCGATCGGCGCGTCCTCGAATCGCGCGGCGCCTACGAGCGCCGCCTCGGCGACGCGCTCCTCGGCGCGGCCGGATCCGAGCGGTGCGACGTCACGGTCGGCGTGCGGCACCTCCCGCGCGTCGATCTCTACTGGCCGCACGCCGGCAGCCATTTCGCCGCGCTCCGCGGCATGCGCTCGGCGCGCGCCGGCGCGTGGCTCGATCCGTCGCGCGTGCGCGTGGCCGGTCGCCACCGCGCGTTCCTCGATCTCGAACGGGAGCTGATCGCGGACGGCGGTGCGCGCCGGATCGCCTGCGTCTCGACGCTGGTGCGCGACGAGATCGCCGAGCGCTATCCCGGCGCCGCATCGCTCCTCGTCCTCGTACCGAACGGCGTCGACACCGAGCGCTTCCATCCGCGCGAGCGCTCGCGCGCCGGTGCGCGACTGCGTGCGCAGCTCGACCTTCCCGAGCACGTCCCGCTGCTCGCGTTCGGCGCGCGCAATCCCGCGCTCAAGGGCCTCGCCGAGCTCCTGGACGCGCTCGCGACCTTGCGAGCGAGCGCGTGGAAGCTGCTCGTCGCGGGACCGCGCGAACGCGCACCGTGGCTGCGCCGCGCCCGGCGCGCGGGGCTCGAGCCCGGTCGCGTCACGGTCCTCTCCGACGTCGATCCCGTCGCCCTCGCGTCCGCCGCGGATCTGTGCGTGCTGCCGACGTGGCGTGACGCCTGTCCGCTCGTCGTCCTCGAAGCGCTGAGCTCGGGCACGCCGGTCGTCACGACGCGCCAGTGCGGCGCGGCGGAAGCGATCCGATCGGAGGACGCGGGAAGCGTGATCGACGCGCCCAGCGACATCGCCGCGCTCGCCGGCGCGATCGCCGCGCGGCTCGGCCGCACGGTCGACCGCGACCTCGTCCGCGCCTCCGTGCGCGGTCGCGAACGCGACGCCTGGCTCGCGTCTCTCGAGCGCCTCGTCCGCGACTTGGCGGCGCGCTCCTAGCGGACCTCACGCGGGTTTCGTATGCCTATCGCGATCATGAATCGAAGGATCGCAGCATTCGCACTCGTGCTCGCCGCCTCGCTCAGCGGGTGTTTCATCGCGCGCGACAGCCACAACCGGCCGCTGCGCGAGAAGGTCGTCGCCGAGCTCGTCCCCGGACAGACGACCGCGAAGGACGTGACCGACCGGTTGGGAGCGCCGAACGAGGTCGTGCAGCTCGGCCAGCGCACCGCCTACCGCTACGACTTCACGAACACGAAGCGCGCCGGGTTCACCGTGATCGTCGTGACGTTCCTCAACGAGGACACGCGATCCGATCGCATCTGGCTCTTCTTCGACGCGAAGGACGTGCTGACGCACGCCGGAGCGACGTTCGAGGGCGAGGACACCGAGTACACGATGCCATGGGACGACTGATCGCGCTGCTCTGCCTGGCGCCGCTGGCCAGCGGCTGCTTGACCTTCACGTGGGAGCGCCAGACGCGCGACGTCGCGCATTCGAAGAGCGCGACCGACGAGCTGCGCCCCGCTGAGGCGAGCCTGGCGCAGTGCCTGGATCGCCTCGGCGCGCCGCTCTACGCGTGGGAGTACAAGGGCAACGGCATGGCGCTCGCGTGGGGCTGGCTCGAAGACGAGTCCAAGGGGATCACGCTGAGCGTCCCGGTCGCGGAGCACGCGTCGGCTTCGTTCAGCTACGACCGCATCGACGCGCGCATGCGCGGCATCGTGCTCTTGTTCGACGCGGACCTGAAGCTCGAGCTCGCGCGGCGCGGCTACCTGCGCGACCTCGCGATCCTCTACCACCGGCGCCGGCCGGCGGACACGAGCCAGCTCCCGTGAAGCTCGCGCAGCACACGGTGACGTGTCCGCTCGATTGTCCGGACGCGTGCGGAGTGCTCGCCGAAGTCGGCGCGGACGGCCGGCTCGTGCGGCTGCGCGGCAATCCGGCGCACGGCTATTCGGGAGGCGTCCTGTGCGGCAAGACGATGCTCTACCCCGAGCTCGTGAATAGCCGCGATCGTCTGACGACGCCGCTCGTGCGCGCGGGGGCGAAGTCGAAGAGCGGGTTCGTGCGCGCGAGCTGGGACGAAGCGATCGCTCGGATCGTGGAGCGCGTGAAGCCGCTCGCGGGCGAGGACGTCCTCGCGCTGTGGTACGGCGGCTCGATGGGCCTCGTGCAGCGCAAGTTCCCGCTGCGGATGATGCACGCGCTCGGAGCGACGCTCCACGACGGCGGGATCTGCGATTCGGCGAGCACGGCCGGGTACGAGAACGTGCTCGGCCTGCCGATCGGTCCCGACCTCGAGGACGCCGACGACAGCGATCTCGTGGTCCTGTGGGGGAGCGACGTCGCGCGCACGGTGCAGCACCTGCAGCCGGCGCTGCAGCGGCTGTGCCGGCGCGGCGTGCCGGTCGTCGCGATCGACGTCTACCGCACCGACACGATCGAAGCGCTCGAGCGCTGGGGCGGGCGCGGCCTCGTGATCCGGCCGGGCACCGACGCGGCGCTCGCGCTCGCGGTGGCGCGCACCGCGTTCGACGAGGGATTCGCGGATCGCGGCTACCTCGCGCGCGAGTGCGTCGGCGCGGCGGAGTTCGAGGCGCACGTACGATCGCACATGGATGCTGCACGGGCGGCCGAGGTCACGGGCCTCGCGGCGGCGGAGATCGGCGAGCTCGCGCAGCTCTTCCGCCGCGCCGAGCGACCGCTGATCAAGACCGGCGTCGGCTGGACGCGCCGGCGCAATGGTGCGATGGGCATGCGCGCCGTGTGCTCGCTCGCGGCCGTGCTCGGCGCCGGCGAGCGCGTGCACTACGAGAGCTTCGGGCACTTCGGGCTCGCCGAGGACGCGATCGTCCGTCCCGATCTGCGTCCGAAGGGCGCGACGAGCGCGCTCGTGAACCAGGTCGCGCTCGGCGGCGAGCTCGCGCGCGGCCGCTTCCGCGCCGTCTTCGTGTGGTGCCACAACCCCGCCGTGACGTTGCCCGACAGCGCGCGCGTGCGCTCGGGGCTCGCCCGCGACGATCTTTTCGTCGTCGTGCACGAGCACTTCTCGACCGAGACCGCGGAGCTCGCCGACGTCGTGCTGCCGGCGACGATGTTCGTCGAGCACGACGACGTCTACCGCAGCTACGGGCACCGCTGGATGCAGCTCGCGCGAGGCGCGTCGCGTCCGCCCGCGGAAGCGCGCAGCAACGTCGAGACGTTCTCCGCGATCGCGCGAGCGCTCGGGCTCCGCCGCGAGACGTGGGACGTCGACGCGCGGGGGCTCGCGCGCGAGATGCTCCTGGCGTCGCGTCCGCGGCTCTCCGACGACGACATCGAGCGGCTCGAGCGCGGCGAGCCCGTCAAGCCGCGCGCGATCGTTCGCGAGCACCGCGGCACGCCGAGCGGCCGGATCGAGCTCGCGCGCGACGCCGCCGCCGCGCGCGGCCAGCCGCGGATGGCGACGTACGTCCCCGACGACGCGGCCGGCGATCGGGGCGCGTTCTGGCTCGTCGGCGCGCCGTCGGTCCACACGCACAACTCGACGTTCGCGCACAGCGCGCGCC
>CAZQHA010000369.1:0-4609 GCA_964592795.1 uncultured Planctomycetaceae bacterium
ACGATCACGATCGGCTTCCGCCCGGCGTGCAGATCCAGCGTCCGGCGCAGCATCAAGTAGATCTGGTCGAGCCCGTAGCCGGCGACGCCGTAGTTCTCCATGCAGAAGCGAGCACCCAGATCCGAGCGTTCGAGGAGCGCGGGGAAGCACTCGCGCGGCGGCGTCGTGCACTGCGCGAACGAATCGCCGTACAAGAGGACGAGCTGCCGTGCGTCGGGCGGACACGACGCGATCGACGCGACGTCCGTGGGACCGCCGACCTGCCCCGTCCAACCGATCTCGGGATCGTATCCGGGCGCGGGCACGCGCCGAGCGGGATCGGCGAACGTGTGACTCAACTTCCAGTAGTCCTCCTCGCTCTCGCCGTCGGCGAAGTTGGCCGCTCTCCGAACGCTCCAGCCGCGCTCGCGGATCCAGGGGACGTCGCTGAAGAGCAGGACGCGCAACGCCGATTCGGCGACCGCGAGGCCGAGCACGAGCCCGAGGCACGCGAGCGCCAAGGCGCGGCAACGGCGTCGCATGGCCGAGCCGCCGAGCGTGCCGGCTCTCTCGCGGGATGCGCGGTCGTGTTCGAGCGGAGCGGGCATGCTCATTCGATCGTCGCGTTGGACAAGCACACCCAGTCGCAGTCCGGCGGGCCCGATTCGATCTGCGCCATCAGCTTCAGTCGCTTCACGCCGCACAGCTCCAAGTCGACGGCGACGCCGTCGGCGGGGAACGGATGGACCGCGGAGAACAACGTCCGGCCGTCCGCCTCGATCACGAGTCTGACCTGCGCGGCCGGACAGCTCCCCGCCGGGAGCGTGAACGATCTCGCTGTCGCGCGGAGTCGACGCGCGCTACCACGGAGATCGAACACGACCTCCGTCGCGCCCCATTCGCCGGCGCGCAGACACACGCGGTCGGTGTCGTTCCACCGCTCGGCCAGCGACTGGCTCGACTCGCCGTGGCGGACGCACGCGCTCGCCGAACGCACCGTGACCCACGCGGGACGGCCGAGGATCGACTGCGCCATGCCCCGCGGCGCCCGAGTCGCCGACGGCGTCGTGGAGCATTCGAACTCGCCGCTCGCGATCGCGCGCGCGATGTAATCGAGATCGGACTCGTCGAACCGGCCCTCGAGGCCGTGCCGCAGCGCTTCGAAGCACACCGCGTTGCCGAGCGCGGTGTGATGGCCCGCCAGCGTCGCATCGCGGCCGTAGAAATGCCCCGCGGTCTCGTAGTCTCCACAGCCCGCGGCGAGCAAGTACGGTCGGGTCGAGATCACCGGCACGCCGAGATCCGCGCAGGTGTCGCGGATGAGCTGCTCCTGCCATCCGACGAGGGGCGGCTGCCGCAGGCCGTGGTCCATGTGGAACAGCAGGTAGAAGTAGCGCAGCTCACGGCTCGTCACCTCGCGATGGATCTCGTGCAGGATGCGGCGATTGAGCGCCGTCTTCTCCGCGATGCGCTGGTAGTCGCCTTGCAAGCAGCGTCTGCGCAGTTCCGGCAGGGGCAGCGGTCGATGGCTGAACGCCAGGTAGCGGAGCAGGTAGCTGCCGATCTCCAGTGGATGTTCCGCGAGGTATGCGTCGGTCCCTTCGATCACCGGCTCGCTGAGGACGAGATCTGCGCCGCGCTCGATCAAGCGCGGCTTCGGCCAATCGCGAAACGAAAGGATGCTGCGGTCGAGATCGGAGTCGACGAGCACACCCACGATCACGATCGGCGCCTCTCCGTGGTACGAATCGAGCGTCCGCCGCAGCATCAGGTAGATCTGATCCAGCCCGTAGCCGCCGATGCCGTAGTTCACCATGCAGAACCGCGCACCCAGCTCCGATCGCTCCAAGATCGCCGGAAAGCAATCCTTCGGGGGCGTTGCGCACTGCGCGAACGAGTCGCCGTACAACAAGGCGACCTGTCGTCCGTCGGGTGAGCACGGCCGCCGCGGTCCACGAGCGGCGTAGCCGGCCCAGCCAAGCTCGGGATCGTAGTTGGCGACCGGGCGGCGGCGGGCGGGCTCTGTGAAGAGGTACTGGAGCTTCCAGTAGTCCTCTTGGCTCTCGCCGTCGGCGAAGTTGGCCGGGATCCGAACGCCGCGACCCAGCTCCCGAATCCAGGGCACGTCGCTGAAGAGCAGCGCGCGCAACGCCAACTCCGCGAGGACGACGCCGACGACGAGACCGGCGCTCGAAAGCGCCAGAACCCGAAGTGGACGAGAGCGCGACCACCGCATGCAGCTGTGAACTTCAGCGAGGCGACATTCTCACCCAACGCACGGAAAGCGTCGCTACGGAGGTATGCGTATCACGAGCGCTCACTCCATTCGCGGATCGGAAAAGCACACCCATGTCTCCGCGGGGGTCGTCGGCAGCGGCGCGCACTCGATCAAGAGACGCCGCACGCCCGACAGGTCGACGTCGAGCGACCGCGCGCCTCCCAGCACGTCGATCTCCTCGCGGTAGAGGTCCCTTCCGTCGCCCTCGATACGCAGCAGCACCGTGCCCGTCGCGTCCTCGAGGACCGGATAGATCGCGGCGCGCACGCTCGCGGTCAGCTGCCGCACGGATCCGTCGAGCTCGATCGAGACGTGCGTCGGTCCGACGATTCCGGAGGCGATGCACTCGCGGCGCGCCTTCTCCCACCGGTCGAACGGCGCGATCTGCGCCGGAGCGGCGCGCGCGGCGATGCGCTCGCCGTCGGTCGAGACGAGCGCCGGCCGCTCGAACACTCGTTGCTTCTGCTCGTGCCGCCGCACTTCGGGAAAGCCGCGACGTGCGAGCTCCGCGACGACCTCGGGCGTGACCGGCGCGTCCGCGCGTCCCTCGATCGCGTCGCACAGCGCCTCGAACACGATCGCGTTGCCGAGCGAGTTCAAGTGGCCGACGCTGCCGCTCGTGTGCTGGTAGAAGCGGCTGGGCTCCTTGGGCGCGCCGCCGTTCGCGGCCCACAGGTACGCGCGCGTCGAGATGAGCCGCGCGCCGAGCTGTGCGCACATCTCGCGCGCGAGCGTCTCCTGCCACGGCCAGGAGCTCGACGGCGTCATCGCGCCGCGCGTGTGGAACAGGACGTACGCGTGCTCGATCCCGCGGCTCGTGAGCTCGCGCTCGATCTCGACGAACAGCTGTCGCGCGATCGCCTGCTTCTCCTCGGTCTTCGAGCCGTCGCCCTTCCATTCCTCGCGCAGCCACTCCGGCAGCAGCCGGCTGCGGTGCGCGAGGTAGCGCGCGAGGTAGCTCTGGATCTCGAGCGGATGCTCCTCCAGGAAGCGATCGAACCCGTCGTGCAAGGGCTCGCCGAGCCGGAGCGCGCCGTCCTCGAGCGAGAACCGCGGCTTCGGCCACTCGCGGAACGACAGCACCGTGCGCTCGAACGCGTTCTCGACCAGGAGCCCGATGATCACGAACGGCTTGCGATCCGCCCAGCGGTCGATCGAACCCTGGATCATGAGGTAGATCTGGTCGAGACCGTAGCCGCCGACGCCGTAGTTGAGCATGCAGTAGCGATCGGCGAGCCGCGAGCGCTCGAGGATCACCGGGAAGCAACTGGCCTCGCGTCCGACGCACGCGGCGTAGGAATCGCCGTACAGGAGCACGAGACGGCGATCGTCCGGCGGGCAGCTGCGCGCGTTCTCGTACGTCACCGGGGTGATGAACGCGTTCGTCCACCCGAGCACGGGATCGAATCCCGTGCACGGCTCGCGCTGTTCCGGCGGCTTGAACAGGAGGCGCAGCTTCCAGTAGTCGTCGTCGCTGTTCGAGTCGGCGAAATTGCCGGCGTCGCGCAGGTCCGCCCCGATCCGGCGCGCCCACGGGCTGTCGTTGAACAGCAAGACGCGCAGCAAGCCTTCGGCGAGCACGACGCCGGCGATCAGGCTGGCCGGGATCACGAACCAGACGCGCCGATAGAACTTTGGCCGCGCCATTCGGCGATCAGGTGCCCGTGCCGAGCGGCGCGGGGAGCTCGGAGAGCTCGATCTTCTCCTTCGCGAACACCGCCGCGCGGCGGATCACGTTGTCGAGCTCGCGCACGTTGCCGGGCCAGCGCCAGCGCTGGAGCGCGGCGAGCGCCTCGTCGCCGATCGAGACCGTGCGGCCGAGCTCCTTTCCCACGTTCGCGAGGAAGTAGCGCACGAGGTGCGGGATGTCGCTCGGCCGCTCGCGCAACGGCGGGAGCACGATCGTGATCACGTTGAGCCGATAGTAGAGGTCCTCGCGGAACTCGCCCGTCCGGCACATCGCCGAGAGATCCTTGTTCGTCGCCGCGACGACGCGCACGTCGACGGTCACCGACTTGTTCGAGCCGACGGGACGCACCTCGCCTTCTTGCAGCACGCGCAGGAGCTTCGACTGCATCGCGAGCGGCATGTCCCCGATCTCGTCGAGGAACACCGTGCCTCCGTCGGCCGCGACGAAATGTCCAGGCCGATCGGCGATGGCGCCCGTGAACGAACCGCGCTTGTGCCCGAACAGCTCGCTCTCGAGCAGGTTCGCGGGCACGGCGGCGCAGTTCTCGGCCAGGAAGGGCTTCGCGTGGCGGCGGCTCTCCGTGTACAACGCGCGCGCGACGAGCTCCTTGCCCGTGCCGCTCTCGCCGTGGATCAAGACGGGCACCTCGGCGGGCGCGACCT
>CAZQHA010000370.1:0-4579 GCA_964592795.1 uncultured Planctomycetaceae bacterium
GGCGGACGAGCCCGCCCAGGACGTGCTGCGGGGGCGCGGGCGGGCACACCGTGATCTCGCAGTCGTGCGCGCGATTCCCGTTGACGTCGACGTACATCGGGTAGCGCGCCGCGGGGATCGAATCGATCGGCTCAGGAAGCTCGGACGGCACCACTGTGGCGTTCTCGAACTGCGGTGAGATCGACAGCGACACGTTGCCGCCGCGGAACAGCACGCCGACCCAATTCGGCTTCTCGACGACGCTCCAGAGAACCTTCGAGAGGCCGTCGTTCCCCTGGACGACACGAAGCATCGCGACGAGCGAGGACGCGCACGAACCGTAGAGCAGCTTCTGCTCGCGCGTCAACTCGAGCGTCGCCGTGGAGCTCGAATCGCTGGCCGGGAGCGCGATGTAGAGCTGGCACAGATCGAACATTCCTTGCTCGGACGAGCGCAGCGGTAGCTCGACCAGGCTCACGTTCGCGTTTTGGTCCCCCACTTCCTGCAACCACAGGGACACGGTCGTCATCCGAGTCTCGATCGTCTCCGCCACGCCGTCGATCGTCATCGTGATCGACATGCTCTGCGTCGACGGCAAGGGATCCTTCGGCACATCGACGCGCAACCACCACGTGCGCACGCGCTCGCCATCCTCGAGCGTCACGCGGAAGAGCTGGCGCCACCCGTCCAACATCGCGCTTCCCGGGGATGTCGCGATCGAGTCGAAACCCACGGCGGTGCGCGTCCACTCCGGCATCGAGTCAGAAGAGCGCGCAGAGCTCGTTTCGGAGGTGCCCTCCGATGCGACGCAGCCACCGGAGGCGATCGAGAGCAAGACCAACCCGAACGGACACAGTGCGCGAGCGATGTTCATTCGACGGTCGCGGGCAGAGTTGCGCAGAGCATCGACCCGATGGTGCCGATCGCGATCAGAGCGGTGCATTCAGATTCTCGCAAGACGGCGTGTGCGATCACGTCTCGAAGCGCCCCTGTTCGCAGGTCATTCCCCCGCCAACTCGCCGGAGGGACTCGCGTAGGCCGCGCCCACCTTGCAGAAACATTGCAGCGCCTGCTCCGGCGGTGCGCTACCTTGTTCCCGCTGGCTGACTGGCCGGCGCTCCCCCGCCACCAACCGCAACTCGCCCAACCAGGAGTCATCCATGAAGCTGATTCGATCCGTCTGGACTCTCGCTCCGCTGCTCGCGATCGCCCCCGCGGTGTTCGCGATGCAGGACAAGACAGATAAGGAAGGCAACAAGGCTCAGAAGACCGAGAAACCCGCGCCGCCGACCAACGATCCCAACAAGGACAAGACGATGGAAGGCGCGACCATCGGGGCGAAGGCTCCCGCCTTCACGCTGAAGGACACCGACGGCAAGGAGCACAAGCTCTCCGACTACGCCGGCAAGATCGTCGTGCTCGAGTGGTTCAACCCGCAGTGCCCGTTCGTCGTCGCCGCGCACGAGAAGGATGGCGCGCTGCGCGACGCCTCCGCCAAGTACGCTCGTCAGGGCGTCGTGTGGCTCTCGATCAACTCGGGAGCGCCGGGCAAGGAAGGCGCGGGCGTCGAGATCAACAAGAAGATGCGCGAAGAATGGAAGATCGGAAACCCGGTCTTGATCGACGAGAGCGGTGAGGTCGGCCGCGCGTACGGCGCGAAGACGACCCCGCACATGTTCATCATCGACGCCAAGGGCAACCTCGCCTACAAGGGCGCGCTCAACAACGCGCCGCGCGGCAAGGTCGAAGGCGAGAAGCAGATGAACTACGTCGACGACGCGCTGGCGGAGCTCAAGGACGGCAAGCCCGTCACCACGAAGGAGACGCGTTCGTGGGGCTGCAGCGTGAAGTACGGCGCGAAGCCGTGATCGCCTGACCTGATCCCGATCCACGAGCGAGCCCGTGCGTCGAGCGCGGGCTCGCTCTTTTCTTGCCGCCCGTTCGTACGGCGCGGGGCCGCCGGCCTGTATTCGCGCGCCGCGTTGTGATCTCTTCTCGACGCCTACGTGACGCCGCGCCCACCGTACTCCGCGTTCGCCGCGCTCGAGCACCGGAACTTCCGCCTCCTGTGGTGGGGCCAGATCATCTCGACGTCGGGCTCGATGATGCAGAACGCGGCCGTGCTCTGGCACGTGTCGCTGCTCGTCGCGCCGGAGGAGAAGGGCTTGGCGCTCGGACTCGTCGGCCTCTTCAAGTTCGTGCCGATCGTCGTGTTCTCGCTGATCAGCGGCGTCGTCGCCGACGCGCTCGACCGGCGCAAGCTGATGCTCTTGACGCAGTCGGGCACGACGCTGATCGCCGCGCTGCTCGCGTGGATCACGTACCGCGGGCTCGACGACGTGTGGCCGATCTACGTCTTGACCGCGCTCTCGTCGGCGGTCGGCGCGTTCGACGGGCCCGCGCGGCAGTCGCTCGTGCCGGCGCTCGTCCCGGCCCACCATTTTCCGAACGCGATCAGCCTGAACACGATCATGTTCCACCTCGCGTCGGTGATCGGCCCGTGGATGGCCGGCGAGACGATCGCCCGGTGGAACGTCGGCGCGGTGTACGCGATCAACGCGCTCTCGTTCCTGGCCGTCATCGTCGCGCTGCTCGCGATGCGCGGCGTTCCCCAGCGCGCGGCGGCGAGCCGCAGCGACATCAGCCTGCGCTCGGCGATCGAAGGCCTGAAGTTCGTGTTCCGCTCGCCGATCATCCGCTCGACGATGCTGCTCGACTTCTTCGCGACGTTCTTCTCGTCCGCGACCGCGCTGCTTCCGATCTTCGCGCAGGACATCCTGGCGGTCGGTCCGCAGGGCTACGGTCGCTTGTCGGCGGCGCCCGCGATCGGCGCGCTCGTCGCGGCGGCGATCATGGTGCAGACCGCCGACCGCATCGTGCGCCGCGGCCGCGTGCTGGTGTGGGCCGTCGTCGCCTACGGCGCGGCCACCGTCGTCTTCGGCGTCTCGCAGAGCTTCTGGCTGACGTTCGCGTGCCTCGCCGCGACCGGCGCGTCCGACACGGTGAGCATGGTGCTGCGCAACATCATCCGCCAGCTCGGCACGCCCGACGCGATGCGCGGCCGCATGACGAGCGTCAACATGATCTTCTTCATGGGCGGTCCGCAGCTCGGTGAGTTCGAAGCCGGGCTCGTCGCGAGCTGGCTCGGCGCGGCGTTCTCCGTCGTCAGCGGCGGCATCGGGTGCCTCGTGGCCACGGCGTGGATCGCGCTGCGGACGCCCGCGCTGATGAGCTACCGGCGAGACGAGCCGCCAGCCGCGTGATCGCCGGCGATCACGGCTCGGCCAGCAGATCCTTCGACACGCCGAACTGCGCGATCCGCTCGCGCAGCTTCTGCCAGCGCTTCGCGATCGCGTCGCGCTGGACCTGCATCCGCTCCGAGACCTCGGCGTACGTCAGCCCTTCGAGCCCGCAGTGCACGAAGAGCTTCTGCTCGTCCTCGTCGAGCGCCTCGACCCACTCGAGCAGGTGCTGGATGCCGTCGTCGCGCGCGAGCCGCTGGCTGATGTTCGTCGCGCTGTCGGGGAGGTTCTGGAGCTGGAAGAGCCGCGTCGTCGCTCCGGGACCTCCGGGAGCCGAGGCGAGCGACTGGTGCTTGCGGAACGCCTCGAGCAGCACGTTCTTCGCGATGCGGAAGATCCAGGCGCGGAAGTTCGCGCCGTCGGAATCGAACCCGTCGAAGCCCTTGCACGCGCGGCACCACACCTCTTGCACCACGTCTTCGGGATCGACGAAGCCGCGCATCGCCGGACGTACCCGCAGCTTCGCCCACGTGTAGAGCGCCGGAGCGATCCGCGCGTACAGCTCGTCGAATCGCGCGCTCTCGCCTTCGCGGTACGCACGGGCGAGGCGCCGGGTCTCGCCCAGCGAGCCGGGATCGTCCGGTGGCCCGGAGGACGCTGACATAGGAGTCGGATCGTAGCATAGGCGTCGCTACGGACGATCTCGGCGCGCGCGCGCCCACGGCATGCTCGACGACATCACCGACGACCCTTCGCTGGCTGCGGTCTTCGACTTCGTCGACGAGTACCTGCGCGACGTCGAGCGCGGGCGCACGCACCCGCTCTCGCACTACATCGCGCGCTATCCCGCGCACCAAGAGCGCATCGCCCGCGAGTACCTCGCGCTGAAGCACCCGGCTCCGGCAGGATCGCCGATCGTCGCGCCGAGCGACGAGAAATCGAGCCGCGCGGACGGTCCCGATCGAGTCGGCCCGTACCGGATCGTGCGCGAGCTCGGGCGCGGCGGCCAAGGGGCCGTGTTCCTCGCGGAAGACTCCCGCATCGCGCGGCGCGTCGCGCTCAAGATCCTTCCCGAGCGTTTCGAGTCGCAGTCGCACGAACGGCGCCGGCGCTTCCAGCGCGAAGCCGACGTGATCGCGCGCCTCGAGCACCCGGGCATCTGCGGCATCTACGACGCGGACTTCGAGCGCGCGCTGCCGTACATCGCGATGCGCTACGTCGAGGGCGAGACGCTCGCGCAGCGCATCGCGGCCGCGAAGCCGCTGCAACTCCTGCCGAGCCGTTCGCCCGAGGTCCGGCGCGTGCTGCAGCTCTTCGAGCGCGCGGCGCGCGCGCTGCACGCCGCGCACGAGGCCGGC
>CAZQHA010000371.1:0-4566 GCA_964592795.1 uncultured Planctomycetaceae bacterium
AAGTTGCCGGGCGTGATCTCGTTGCGGAACGACTTGCCGATCTGCGCGATGCCGAACGGCGGCTTCACGCGCGAGCTTTCCAGTACATTCTTAAAGTTCAGGAAGATGCCCTGCGCCGTCTCGGGCCGCAGGTACGCGATCGACGTCGCCGACTCCATCGGGCCGACGTTCGTCTTGAACATCAGGTTGAACGCGCGCGCCTCGGTCAGCTCGCCGCCGCACTCGCCGGGATGCTTGCTCGGCTTCTCGGGACAGGGCGTGTCGCCGAGCTTGTCGGCGCGGAAGCGTCCCTTGCACTTCTTGCAGTCGACCATCGGGTCGGAGAAGCCGCCGACGTGGCCCGACGTCTCCCACACCTTGGGATTCTGGATGATCGCGCTGTCGAGACCGACGATGTCGTCGCGCAGCGTCACCATGCGCGACCACCAGGCTTCCTTGACGCGCCGCTTCAGCTCGACGCCCAGCGGCCCGTAGTCGTACGTGTTGCCGATGCCGCCGTAGATCTCGGACGCCTGGAACACGAAGCCGCGCCGCTTGCACAGCGACACGATCGTGTCCATGAATTGGGTTTCTTGCTTGGCCATGGGGTGGCGCGCGAGCTTAGCGGAGAGCCCGCGTGCGTACGAGCGCACGGTCCGGCCGATTCGCCGCCGCGGACCGCGGCCCCGCGTTCGACCCGCTACTTCGCCGGCTTCTTGGCCTCGGCTTCGGCGACGAGCTTCTCGACCAGCGCCCGCGCTTCGTCCCACGGCAGATCGCGCCCGCGGATCGTGCCTTCGGCGTCGATCACGTACGTCGTCGGGAACCGGCGCACCATCCACTGCTTGAGCAAGGGATGATCGCGCATGTCGATGACGACCGAGCGCAGCGGGACGCCGTAGCTCGCGTGGTACTCCTCGATCTTCTTCGCCACCGCGGTCCCGACGCGCACGACGAGCAGCGAGAACGGCCGGCCTTCCATCGCCTTCGCCAGCTCGCCGCGCGACGGCGCCGCCGCGAGGGACGCCTCGTCCTTCAGCTGGTGGAACTCGAGCACGACCACGCGCCCGTGGTAGTCGGCGAGCGTCACGTCCTTGCCTTGCTCGTCGGCCTCGGCCAGACCGGGCGCGGGCGAACCCGGCATCGTGCGCCTCAGCCGCTCGAGCCGGCCCTTCAGCGTCGCGCCGACCTCGGTCTTCGGGAACTCCGCGAGCACGCGCTCGTAGATCGCGATCGCCTGCGCGTCGTCCTCGACGCGGCTCGACGTCGCGAGACTGTCCGCCCACAGGTTCAGCGCGCGCGCGCGGATCTCGGGGTTCGTGCTCTTCTCGGCGAGCTCGGCGACGAGCTTGCGCAGCGGCTCTTGCGGGTAGTACTCCGCCATCGTCGCGACTTGCTGGAGCGAGGCGAGCACCCAGTCCTCGGACGGGTACTGCAAGTACAGGACGGACAGCATCGCCAGGCGCAGCTCGGCGACCTCCATCGACTTGACCGGGTACACGCCTTCCAGCGTCTGGACGACGTCGAGCAATCCTTGACCCGTGTTGCCGGTGCGGCGCGCGCGCTCGAACGCGGGGTACAGGTCGCGCAGCCATTTCATCGCCGGCTGGAACTTCGCGCGCGCGAGCGGCACGAACAACGGGCGGAAGCTCTCGAGCGGCAGCTCGGGCCACTCGGTCGGCGGCTTGCCGGCGGCCTGCAGCTCGCGCACCGACTTCACCCACTGCCACTGCGCGTCGAGGTAGCTCTGGTTCGTCGTCTTGAAGATCTCCGACGCCGCGCGCGTGCCCGCGGGCGTGTTCGGATACTCCATGAGGATCGAGTTCATGAGCTCCCGCGCCTCCTCCAGGCGCGCCGGGTCGGTCGTCGTGCCCTTCTGGCTGCGGGCCCACGCGCACACGAAGAGCCCCTGCGCGCGCGTCTGCTCGGAGTTCCCCTTCTCGAACGCGAGCTGGCCGAGATCGACGACCAGATCCTCCTGGAGCGCGTCGATCTGGCGGTTGAGCTTGCTCAGCACCGCGAGCTCCGTCTCCTCGTCGAGCTTCGCCGACAGGATCTTCTCGAACACGCGCACCCCGTGCTTGCGCGTCTCCGCCGGGTCGTCGAAGGCCTTGCTCAGGCTCTCGAACAGGACGATCAACGCCTGCGTGTCTCCTTGATCCGCGAAGGGCTGCAAGCGCGGCCAGTAGGCGCGGATCGGGTGGGTCTTGCCCGTCGGGTCCTGGTTGTAGATGCGCAGCGCGTCGTCGTAGCTGCGCCGCAGCTCGGTGGAACTCTGAGTCGGGATGGGCAGAGCGATCGCGAGGATCGCGAGGAGTGCTTGGGTCCACATCGGGGCGACGAGTGTAGCTCCGGCTACGACGGCTCGCGTGGCGCTACGCCGCGCGAGCATCATAAGATGGCGGAACCATGACTCCCGGTTCCCCCGTCGCTCCCGGCGCTCCCCCGCCCGCGCGCGCGAGCCGCGCGGCGAGCGGTCACGACGCCTCCGCGATCGCGCGCATCGTGCGGCGCGTCGAGGACGGCGAGCGAATCAGCTCGGAGGACGCGCTCCTCCTGCACGACCGGGCCGACATCCTGACCCTCGGACGGCTAGCGGACCTCGTGCGCCCGCGCAAGCATCCCGATCCGATAGTCACCAACATCGTCGATCGGAACCTGAAAACGACCAACGTGAGCGTCACGGACTGCGGGTTCTGCGCGTTCTACCGGCGGCCGGGCGCGGAGGGCGAGTACGTGCTCTCGCGCGACGAGATCCACCGGCGGATCCAGGAGACGGCCGACCTCGGCGGGCGCCAGCTCCTGATGCAGGGCGGCCACCATCCGTACATCAAGACCGACTGGTGGTGCGACCTCATCGCCGACATCCGCGCGCGCTGGCCGCAGGTGAACTGCCACGCGCTCTCCGCGCCCGAGCTCGACCACCTCGCGAAGCTCGACAAGCGACCGGTCGAGGGCGTGATCGCGGACCTCAAGGCCGCGGGCCTGGGCAGCGTGCCCGGCGCGGGCGCCGAGATCCTCGTCGAGCGCGTGCGCAAGATCATCGCGCCGAAGAAGACGTCGACGGAGCGCTGGCTCGACATCCACCGCAAGGTGCACGAGGCGGGGCTGCGCAGCTCGGCCACCATGATGTTCGGCCACCTCGAGACCGCGGCGGAGCGCATCGAGCACCTGCAGCGCCTGCGCGATCTGCAGGACGAGACCGGCGGCTTCACCGCGTTCGCGTGCTGGACGATGCAGCCGTCGGGCGTTCCGGAGGAGCACAAGTACCCGAAGGTCGCGACGCCGGCCGTGTACTTGCGCGTGCAGGCGCTCAGCCGCATCTTCCTCGACAACTTCGACAACATGCAGACGAGCTTCGTGACGCAGGGGCTCAAGATGGCGCAGGTCACGCTGCGCTACGGCTGCAACGACTTCGGCGGAACGATGCTCGAGGAGAATGTCGTGTCCGCGGCGGGATGCTTCCACCTCGCGCCGATCCAGAAGCTCGAGGCGCAGATCGAGCGCGCGGGCTTCGCCCCGAGACAGCGCAACTCGTGGTACGGCATCGTCGACCCGCGTCACGACGGACCGTGCTTCCCGAGGAACCGCGAGGAAGCCGCGACGCACGAGGCCGCGCGATGAGCGTGCTCGCCGCGATCCGACACGACGAGGGCCTGGGCGAGATCACGGAGAAAGTGCTCGCGAACGAGCGGCTCTCGATCGAGGACGGCTTGACGCTCTACCGCGCCGATCTCCACGCCGTGGGGCAGCTCGCGAACCACGTGCGCGAGCGGCTGCACGGCGACCGCGCGTACTTCAACGTCAACCAGCACGTCAACTACACGAACATCTGCAACAAGCTGTGCCGGTTCTGCGCGTTCCAGCGCCTGCCCGGACAGGACGGCGCGTACTGGTTCACGCCCGAGCAGGCCGCCGAGAAGATCCGCGAGCGGCTCCACGAGCCGGTGACCGAGGTGCACATGGTCGCCGGCATCCACCCCAAGCTCGAGTACGGCTATTACCTCGAGCTCCTGCGCGCGGTGAAGCGCGCGCGGCCGTCGATCCACATCAAGGCGTTCACGATGGTCGAGCTCGACCAGATCGCGAAGAAGGCGAAGAAGCCGCTCGAGGAGGTCCTGCCGGAGCTGATCGAAGCGGGCCTGGGCTCGATCCCCGGCGGCGGCGCGGAGATCTTCGCGGAACGCGTGCACAAGGAGAGCTACCACCTGAAGATCAGCGGCGAGGAGTGGCTCGCGATCGCGCGCAAGGTGCACAACGCGGGGCTCAAGTCGAACTGCACGATGCTGCACGGGCACATCGAGACGATCGAGGAGCGCGTCGACCATCTCGATCGACTGCGGCGGCTGCAGGACGAGACCGGCGGCTTCCAGACGTACATCCCGCTCTCGTTCCATCCCGAGAACAGCGAGATGTCGCACTTGCCGGGCCCGACCGCGCTCGACGAGCTGCGCGAGATCGCGGTCGGTCGCTTGATGCTCGACAACATCCCTCACATCAAGGCCTACTGGATCTTGATGGACATCCCGATCGCGCAGCTCGCGCTCGCGTACGGCGCCGACGACGTCGACGGCACCGTCGTCGAGG
>CAZQHA010000372.1:0-4556 GCA_964592795.1 uncultured Planctomycetaceae bacterium
CGGCACGTGGTGGATGCCCTGCACGCCGGCCGGGATCTCGCGCTGCGTCAACGCGAGGATCGTCGGGTAGAGATCGACCTGGCTCGTCGGCGCGCCGACGCGCGCGCCGCGCGGGAAGTCCTTCACCGACGACGGCGGCCGGATCGCGCCGATCACGTGCTGCGTCGCGCGGTAGAGGCTCTTGTGGTGACCTTGCCGGATGCCGCCTTCGCCGAAGCACTCGCCGTGGTCGGCGGCGAGCACGATCCACGTGCGCGAGAGCCCGGGGTCGTGCTGCTCGAGGCCGCGGCGCAGCTCGCCGAGCAGCATGTCGAGCTCCTCGATCTCGCCGCGCTGCAGCACGAGCCCTTCCTGCACGGCCGGATCGACGGCGTGCGGTCCCTCGCTCGCGCGCGCGAGCGCGCGCGAGCGGTACGGCTCGGCCGGCTTGTAGGGGTAGTGCGCGTCGTAGAAGTGCACCCACAGGAACGAAGGGCGATCGACGGTCCGGAGCCACGCGAGCGCGCGCTCGACGGTCTGCGCGCCGGGCGCGTTGAGCGCGTCGATCACGAACTCGTCCGGCTCCAGTCGCCACACGAGCGCGCTCCCCGCGCCGAGGCGCGCCAAGACGCGCTTCCACGGACCGGGCTCGCCGGTGTCGAATCGCTCGAAGCCGCGGTCGAAGCCGAATCGCGCGCGCAGGACGAAGTTCGAGACGAACGCGCCCGTCGCGTAGCCCTCGGCGGCGAAGATCTCGGAGAGACGCGGCAGCTCGATGACCGGCGCGATGTCGCCGTTCGATCGCAGCCCGTGTCGATCCGGATAGAGCCCGGTGAGGATCGAGAGATGCGCGGGCGCCGTCGTCGACGCGACGGCCTGGAAGCGGTCGAACAGCACGCCTTCGTCGAGCAGTCGATCGAGCTCGGGCGTGTCGAGTCCTCCGCCTCCGAACACCGGCAGCGTGTCCGCGCGCACGGTGTCCCACGTGATCAAGCACACGTTCGGGCTGTCCTGCGGCGCGGTCCGGCTCGCGCCGCCGCGCGACTCGACCGTCGGATCGTCCAGCGAATCGCCCGCGAGCGCCGCGGCGATCGGGATCGCGACCGCGATCCCGCACAGGAGCGGAACGAGTCGTGCTCCGACCTTGCGCGGAACGCGCGCGAGGAGCCACGCGCCCGCGAGCGCGGCGGCGATCGAGACCGGTACCGCATACCAGCGTTGCACCAGCGGCTCGGACCAGCGCGTGTAGAGCACTCCCAGGATCGAGAGCACGGCCAGCGTCCACCACACGCGCGCGCCCGGGCGCAGCAGCGCGCCGACGATCGCGCCCGCGATCCCGAACGCGAGCGCGGCGGCGATCGGGATCAGGACGACGTCGTAGAGGCGCGGGAAGTCGTGGCGCAGGACGAGCGTGATCAAGCACCCTTCGAAGATCCCGAGCGCGAGGCCCCCGGCGAGCCCGGTCCACGCCGACGCCGCGCGCGACGGCCGGCTCTCGAACAGTCCCTTGGGGATCGCCATATCGGGTGAACGAATCTATCGAAGGTTCGTGAGCGGTTCACCGCATGCATTCACCGGCTTGCGCCCGCCGGGACGCGATGCGACGCTTCCCCTCGAGTGAGCACCCGCGGAAAACACTTCCTGCGACCGACCACCGCCGCCTGCGCCGCCGCCGTGCTCGTCGCGTGCGGGATGAAGATGGCGTCCGCGGAGCGCAAGCCCGCGCCGCGCGAGGATCGCGGCGCGCTCGCCGAGCTCGAGGCGTTCCAGGAATCGTTCGACGCGGCGGAGCCGTCGCCGCGCTGGAAGTACGAGCTCGCCGAGGCGTCCCGCATGCAGATCGTCGCTTCGCCGGCGCGGCGCGGCGGCGGCGCGCTCAAGCTGACGCTGCACCCCGAGGACCGCGTCGCGAAGAGGAATCGCGCCGAGATCAAGCTCTTCAACCGCGAGCCGCTCGGGAGCGAGGGCTGGTACGCGTGGAGCTTCCTGATCCCGGAGGACTACAAGGACGTCGCGCGCGAGAACCAGTTCCAGATCATCGGGCAGTGGCACGACCAACCGCCCGAAGGCACGGCTTGGAAGGATTACGAGTCGCACACGCCCATGATCGCGGTGAAGTACAGCGCCCCGGACGGCAAGCCGCGCATCGAGATCATGTACGGCCTCGACGACAAGAACAAAGGCGTGATCGCGCGCGCCGAGATACGGAAGGGCGCGTGGGTCGACCTCCTCTTCCACATCAAGTGGTCGATGAAGGGCGACGGCTTCGTCGAGGTCTGGAAGGACGGCCAGGCGATCACGCGCGGCGAAGGCGGCATCCGCGTCGCGGGGCCGAACATGTACAACTCGATGCCGCCGTACCTGAAGCTGGGCCTCTACCGCAAGGAAGGCATCGACGCGGTGAACAGCATCTATCTCGACGAGGTCCGCATCGGACGCACGCGCGCCGACGTCGAGCTGCGCTAGCCGGCCGGCTCGGGACGCACGGCGTCGCGTCTCGCCATCCGCGCGATCGCGATCATCAGCGCCGCGAAGAGCCACACCGACGAGTCCACGATCGGCGTGTGCGCGTTGTACAGGCTCTTCGCGAACCACGAGCACAGTCCGACGAAGACGCCCGTGCCGATCGCCGCCAGCTCGGCGTCGGCGTAGCGCCAGGCCTTGAAGCCGCGCGCGAGCGTCGCGGCGTACCAGCCGTGGTACCCGAGGAAACCCAGGATCCCGAGCTCCGCCGTCACGAGCAGCGAGCCGTTGTGCACGCGCATGAACAGGAACGGGTTCCACCGGCCTTGGGACTCGATGAAGCGGATCGAGCCCGTCGTGTAGCTCCCGATGCCCGTGCCGGCGAACGGCCAGTGGTAGATCACGGCGAGCGCCGTCTTGAACTGCTCGATGCGTCCCGAGGTCGAGCCGCGGTCGTCCTCGAGCAGCCGGTCGCGGAACGCCTCGAAGCCGGCGAACAGCCCGAGGAAGACGACGGTGCACGCGAAGAGCGGCAGTCCCAGACTGAGCCACGCCGGCTCTCCCGCGCGAGATCGCATCAAGTAGTAGACGGCGAAGAAGCTCGCGACTTGGCACAGCCAGCCGAAGCGCGAGAACGTGAAGAGCAGCGCGACGTTGAGCACGAGGTAGGTCGCGCTCCACAGGATCCGCGGCAGGAGGTCGCGCGCATTCAGCGTCTTCGCCAGGATCAGCGGGCCGACGAGGACCAGGAACAGCGCCAGGTTGTTCGGGTGTCCGAGCAAGCCGCCCGCGCGCGGCTCCGCGCCCTCCTCCGTGAAGAACGTCTTCACGCCTCCGCGCTCTCCCAGGAAGTCGAGGCCCAGGCTGCTGCCGGTCGCGTACTGCAGGATAGAGATCACGGCCTGGAGCCAGACCTGCGCCGCGATGCCGACGACGATCCACTTCAGGACCGCGGGATCGTCGAGGCGCTTCGCGATCACGAAGAAGATCGCGGCGAAGCCCAAGAGCTGCGTCCAATCGATGAACGAGCTCACGTTGTCCGCCGAGTGGAACGGAAAGAGGAGCCCCGCGGCGACGAACACCGCGAGCCAGATGCCGACCCAGCCGAGCTTCTCGGTCTTGGGTCCGCGGTCGACGACGCGCTCGACGAACCAGGTCCCGGCGGCCACCGCGAGGAAGATGTCCGACAGCTTGAGCGCGAACCCTTGAGGCCAGCCGACGATCTCGGTCCAGCCGCTGCGCGCCCACAGCTCGACGTCGATGTGCAGCGGCACCGTGAGGGAGAGCAGCACGAGGCTCGCGTCGAGGAAGCGACGGTAGAGCAGCAGCCATGCGGCCATCACCACGAGGCACGCCGCGAGCAGGAGCCCGACGAGCTCCCATTTCGTGCCGCCGACCGAGAAGCCCGCGACGCCGATCGCGAACACCGCCGCGAACGCCACCATCGCGAGCGCCGGGCCGATCGAACCGGCGCGGCCGCGCGCGGCCATCCCGTCGACGTCCCAGCTCGATCCCATCGCCACGCGTGCCGCTACATCCAGCGGTAGATCAGCGCGGGCACGGCTTCGCGTCGCTGCGTCAGGACGGCCCCGACGACGTCGCGGCAGTGCTGCCGCACGAGCGAGAGCGCGCGCCGCGCGACTTCCATGTGGACGCCGCTGCCGCTGACGACGAACACCGCGCGGTCCGCGAGCGACACGTAGCTCGCGCCGTCGCTCCGGCCCGTCAGCGGAGGACCGGCGACGAACACGTGGTCGTAGTGCTCGCGCAGCCCGTCGAGGAGCGGCGACAGCGCGACCAGGCGCGATTGCGACAGGTCGATCGTGTCGAGGCCGGGCGAGTCCGGCGCGCGCTTCGCGACCGCGAGCGCGGCCTCGGGCGTGCGCGCGGCCTCGCCGGCCTTCGTCCGCGCGCCGTCCGGCTTGCGGCCCAGGTCGACGAGCACGGTCTTGCCGCCGCGCTCGGCCGCCGTGACTTGCGCGACGGCGCGCGCCAGCGTCGCCGCGCCCTCTCTCCGCGTCGCCGACGCGAAGTACACGACGTCCGCGCGCTCTCCGCTCGAGGTCGCGGCGAGCGTGGATTGGACGGCGCGCGCCGCGTTCACGACGTCGACG
>CAZQHA010000373.1:0-4554 GCA_964592795.1 uncultured Planctomycetaceae bacterium
CGGGCGAGCTGTTCTCGCGGGGCAGCCACGCGATGGCGAGCCCGGCCGCGACGACGTCGAGCGCGGCGGCCGCGTACAGCGCCCCCGACAACCCGAAGAGCGGCATGAACGCGCACGCGGCGAGCAGGGCTCCGAGCGCCGCGCCGAGCGTGTTGGCGCCGTAGAACGCGGCCGTCTCGCCGTGCGTCGCGGCGGCCGAGGGGATCGCGATCCGGCCCATCAACGGAAACGTCGCGCCCATGGCGAGGGTCGGCGGCAGGAGGAGCGCGGCGCTGACCGCCGCGCGGGCCGTGAACCCGTCGATCGGGTGCAAGAGACCCATCAGGAACGGCGAGGCCGCGGCCCAGGCGGCGATGAAGAGCTCGAGGCCCGCGAAGACCTCGACCGGCCGGCGCGTCGTGCGCGCGACTCGGCTCGCGAAGGCGCCGCCCAGGCCCAGGCCGGCCATGAACGTCGCGAGCACGATGGCCGCCGCGCCCGCGTCGCTGCCCAGGATCCGAGTGAGCGCGCGGGCCCACACCGTCTCGTACACGAGCGCGACGACGCCGGTCAGGAAGAAGACGAGGTCGGACTTGCGCATGGGTCGCGACGAGCCCGACACGATAGTTCCGGCGTGGGCGCGGGGCACGCCCGAATCGGTGCGACTGCTGTGGCGCGAAATCGTGCGGTCGGGCGCGTGCTCGAAGGAGGTCGCACCGACTGCGCGGACGGTCGAATTGTCGCGCGACGGCGAAACCGTACCATGTCCCCCTTGGTCCGCTGGCCTTCGAAGTGACTGTGTACGCCCCCGCCTCGCACGGCGCGCTCAAAGCTCGCGATCGCGCCGTCCCGATCCTGGTTCCATGCTGCGCGGCGCCCCGCCTCGGGCGCCCGGCGGCTCCATGAGCTTCAGCGGCCAGTTCCTCCGGCGGCACTTCGAGCCCGTCGTGCTCTCCGCGCAGGTCCTCGTCGACCTCGTCGTGGTGCTCTTCGCCTGCTGGCTGGGATACCTGATCGGCGAGCGTCTCGGCGGCATCGAGACCGACCCGAACCTGCTCGCGGTCCAGGCCCGCCGGTACCAGGAGCTCTCGGCGCTGATCGCCGCGGTCTGCCTGGTCGTGTTCCACGCGTTCGGCCTGTACAGCCCCGTCAAGAGCCTCCTCAACATGGAGGAGTTCAAGGCGGTCACGAAGAGCACGATGGTGTCGTTCCTCGTGCTGTTCGTGCTCTTGATCTTCCTGCGCAGCACGCGCCAGGATCCGCAGGGTCCGGTCTACGCCTGGCTCGTCCCGCTGCACCAGTGGATCGACCTGAACATCAACACGAACGCGATCTCGCGGATCACGCTCGTCGTCACGTTCTTCCTGATCCTGTGCTTGATGACCGCCAGCCGCTTCGCGTCGTTCAAGGTCATCCAGCTCCTGCACCAGCGCGGGATCGGCAATAACAACGTTCTGATCTACGGCACCGGCGACACCGCGCGGCACCTCCAAAGGAAGTTCATGCTCGTGCCGACGCTGGGGCTCAACCTCGTCGGGTTCATCGACGACGATCCGGTGAAGGTCGGGCAGGTGATCGAGCGCTCGCGCGTGCTCGGCACGTTCGACGACATCGAGAGGCTCGTCGGACTGCACAAGGTGAGCGCCGTGTTCGTCGCGGTCGCGGACGCGCCCGACGAGCGCGTCGTCAACATGATGGCGGAGCTCGACCGGCTGGGCGTCACGAGCCACGTCGTGCCGCACTTCTACCACGTGCTCCAGTTCAAGGTCCGGATGGAGACCTTGGACTCGATCCCGCTGATCACGCGCGCGAGCCGGCGGCCGAGCCTCTTCGGTCAGATGGCGAAGCGCACGCTCGATCTCGTGCTCTCGGCCAGCGTGCTGATCGCGCTCGCGCCGGTGTTCATCCTCACGGCGATCCTGATCAAGCGCGAGTCGCCCGGCCCGGTGTTCTTCGAGCAGCAGCGGATCGGCAAGGACGGCAAGCCGTTCCGCATGTACAAGTTCCGGACGATGCACACGCACCTCTCGGGGGACGCGCCGAAGCCGAACTCCGGCGCCGACCCGCGCGTCACCGCGATCGGGCGCTGGCTGCGGCGCTTCAGCCTCGACGAGCTGCCGCAGTTTCTCAACGTCTTGCTCGGCGACATGAGCGTCGTCGGCCCGCGCCCGGAGATGCGGTTCATCGTCGATCAGTACGGTCCGCTCGATCGCGAGCGCCTCCGGGCGAAGCCCGGCATCACGGGGCTGTGGCAGATCTCCTACGCCCGGCAGATGGCGATCCACGACAACCTCGACTACGACCTCTACTACATCGAGCACCAGTCGTTCCTGCTCGACGTCGTGATCATCGCGCTCACGCTGTTCGCGGTGGTCAAGGGCACGGGGGCCTACTGAGGCGCGAGCGGGAGGCGCCGGGTCGCCCTATGCACGTGATGCACGTGATGGAGGCGACGATCGGCGGCACGCGCCGCCACCTCGGCGACGCGGCGCGCGGACAGCTCGCGCGCGGCCTCGAGGTGACGCTGGCGGTCTCCGCGCTGCGCCAGCCCGACTTCGAGGACGATCTCGCGGCGCTCGAGCGCGCGGGCGCGCGCGTGCTGCGCGTCGACATGGTGCGCTCGCTCGCGCCGCGCCTGGACTTTTCGCACTGGCGCACGCTGGCGCGGCACATGGAGCGCCTGCAGCCCGACGTCGTGCACACGCACAGCAGCAAGGGCGGCGCGCTCGGACGCGCTGCGTCCATGGCGACGGGCGTCGGCGCGCGCGTCCACACGCCCCACACGTTCGCGTTCCTCTTCGACGCGATGTTCGGCAAGGCGACGCGGGCGCTCTACTGGCACATCGAGCGGTCGCTCGCCGCACAGACGCGCGTCGTGATCGCGGTGAGCGACAGCGAGGCCGCGACGTTCGCCGCGTCGGGCGTCGTCGACGCCGACCGCGTGCGCGTCGTGCGCAACGGGATCGACCCGGCGCCGTGGGGGGCGGCGCAGCCGGTCGATCGCAGTGCGCTCGCGAGCGCGCCTGCGGCGCCGATCGCGGCGGTGGTCGGGCTGCTCAACGTCGCGAAAGGGCAGGATCTCGCGATCGAGCTCTTGGCCGAGCCCGGCCTGGGATCGCTCCAGCTCGCCATCGCCGGCCACGGCGAGGAGCGTGAGTCGCTCGAAGCGCGAGCGCGGTCGCTCGGAGTCGCCGACCGCGTGCGCTTCCTCGGCTTTCGAACCGACGTTCCGTCGATCCTGGCGTCGGTCGACTTCGTGCTCGTGCCGTCGCGGTGGGAGGGGATGCCGTACATCGTGCTGGAGGCCCACGCCGCCTCGCGCCCGGTGGTCGCGACGCCGGTGGACGGATCGCGCGACCTCGTCCGCTCGGGAGTGAACGGATTCCTGTCGCGATCGATCGATCCGCCCGCGCTCGCGGAGGCGTGCCGAGCTCTGCTCGCGCTCGATCCCTCGGCGCGTGCGGCGCTCGGTCGCGCGGGACGCGAGTCGCTGGCGCGGGATCACAGCGCCGAGCGCATGGTCGACGGGCTGATCGCCGTGTACGGGGAGGCGCTGTGAGGCTGCGATGAGGATCCTCCACGTGATCACGACGCTCGACGTCGGCGGCGCGGAGATGCACCTCTTGTCGCAGGTGCGCGGCCAGGCGCGCCACGGCCACACCGTGCGCGTCGTGTACCTCAAGGGCCACGGCACGCTGGCACAGGACTTCCGCGACGCGGGCGCGAGCTGGGTCGGCCCGATCGGTCCCGCGTGGGCGCTTCCCGCGCGCCTCGCGCCGCACGTCCGGCAGGCCGACATCGTCCACTCGCACCTGCTCAAGGCGGACATGGCGACCGCCGTGGTCGCGACGCTGTGCGGGCGGCGCAAGCGGCTCGTCGCGAGCAAGCACAACGACGAGCAAGTCCTGTTGCGCGCGCCGGTGTCGATGGTCCACGGCGTCCTCGGCAACCTTCCGGTGCGCACGATCGTCCTCTCCGATCACGTCGGGAAGTTCATCGAAGAGCACGGCCGCGTGAAGCGCTCGCGCTTGCGCCGCATCTACTACGGCCTCGATCCCGCGCCGTTCGAGGCGGCCCGGACCGCGGCGCCCGCGGAGCGCGCCGAGCTCCGCGCGAGCTTCGGCTTCGCACCGGACGACGCCGTCTTCGTCTGCGTCGCGCGGTTCGCGCCGCAGAAGGCGCACGACGTCTTGTTGCGGAGCTTCGCGCTCGCGCGCGAGGCTGCGCCGAAGGCCAAGCTCCTGCTCGTCGGCGACGATCCGTTCGGCGACGGGCGGCGCAAGGCCGAGGCGATCGCGCGCGATCTGCGTCTCGACGGCCAGGCCGTGTTCGCCGGGATCCGCCGCGACGTGCCGGCGCTGATGGCGATGTCGGACGTGTTCGTGATGTGCTCCCTGTGGGAAGGATTGGGCCTGGTCTTCCTCGAGGCGATGGCGACGTCGCTGCCGGTCTTGGCGACGCGCGTGTCGGCGGTGCCGGAGGTCGTGGTCGACGAGTAGACCGGCGTGCTCGTGCCGCCGCGCGACGTCGACGCGCTCGCCGGCGCGTTGGTCCGCCTGGCTTCCGAGCCGGACA
>CAZQHA010000374.1:0-4547 GCA_964592795.1 uncultured Planctomycetaceae bacterium
GGTCAGCGCCTCGGCCACCGCCGATTCGGCATCCGCGAGTCCATGGCTCGCGAAAAGGCGGCGCGCCTCGATGTACAGCGCGCGCGCCTTGGCGGTATTGCCGGGGGCGACGCGTTCGGGATGCTCGGGATCGTCGGGCTCGTCTTGGGCGACCTCCGATTCCCGGTGCCGCGCATCGATCACACGTTCAAGGACGGGGCGAAGATTCGCGTGGGGGACATCGAGCTCACCGCGCACGTCTCCGCCGGCCACACGCGCGGCTGTGGGCAGCTTCACGAACCTCGCCTGCGGGGAGTCGTCGGCCGATGCTCCCGATCAACACGTCGGTCTGCATGACCTGATCAAGCTGCCGGGCGTGGAGGACGGAATGGGAGCAGTGCTCTTCTGCATTCGAGGCAGCCTGCAATGCCTCGATGTCTTCACATGTGGCGATGACCACTGGGAAGGTGAGTACGATGGTTTCGCGATCGAACAGACCGCCTAACAACAGCATGCAGCCGACGGCGCTGCTCGCCGCCGCTGATGCTGAGCGTTAGGTGGATCGGACGTGACATCAGCGATGCGACCCGGACAGGTCAAGCCCAACGAGTTTGAGCTCGCGATCCTCGAGCGCCTCGCGACCAAGGAGCCATCCATTCGCGGATCCGTCGGTCAGCTCCATGTACTTAGCCGAGAATTCACGGGCGTCGGCAGTTTCACGAAGTTCGCCTGCGAGGAGTCGTCGGACGGCGCTCCCGATCAACACGTTGGTCTGGACGACCTAATCAAGGTGCCGGGCGTGCCGAACGGGATGGGAGCGGTGCTCTTCTGCAAAGGAGGCAGACCCCAATGCCTCGAGGTCTTCACGTATGGCGATGACCACTGGGAAGGTGTCTATGATGGCTTCGCAATCGAACAGACCGCTTAACAACTGCAGGCAGCGGACGGCGCTGCGCGCCGCCGCTGATGCTGAGCGTTAGGTGAACCTCGATGAAGACGGCGCACTTTGTCAGCGCGTGCCTCCTCATCACCGCGTGCTCGGATCCGTCGGTTCCCGCTTCGAGGGCTACCGGGGCGCCGGCAATCACATCCGCGCCGCCCGCATTCCAAGTGCCGGCGGCAGAGGACATCTTGCGGTTCACCGCCGACCCTCTACCGGCACGGTCTCACTTCCCGGACTTCACGATCGACCGCGCTCGGATCGCGTCCATACTCACGACCTGGCACGCCGCTTCCGAGGACGACTGGCGGCACGGCTACCATCATGTTGCGCTGGAAGACCGGACGGGCACGATCACTCTTCGCGACGGCACGACTCTCCGATGGATGGTCCGACCGGGCGGTCTCGCTACGCTGTCCCTGCCTGAGCACACGACCGTGTTCCTCGCGAAGGAGTGCCCGTGGAAGCAGGGCGACTAACGGCGCGAGCGGGATCGGACACCGATGGGGGCACGCTCAGTAGCATGGGGAGCGCCGCTCTCGGCTGAGCGGCGAAACGTCAGCCCGGACTAATGCGCGTCAACGAGGCCCTTCGCCGAGTCTGCGATCTGTTGTCGTCAGGTGACTCCTCGTCGGCTGCAGAGATTCTTGCTTCAGCGTTTCCACCGGCACCAGCATCTACGCCTCGTTCGCGGTGGCCGCTCGCGCGCCTAACAAGGGTCTTTGTACGCGACGGTTTCACCGATCGGTACTTCGGCGAACCACTCGTCTTCCCCGGCGCTCTGCGCGCACTGTCGGTGCTCGCACCTTCGCTGTTCCCTTACCACCGCAACTGGAAGCAATCTCTCACGCACCCCGCATTCTGGTCGCACTACCCAACGATCGATCATGTTGTTCCGGTTGCACGCGGCGGAGCGGACGATGAGTCCAACGTCGTTACTACCTCGATGCTTCGCAATGCCGCCAAGTCAAACTGGCTGCTTTCTGAGCTCGGGTGGCCCACGGCAGCCGCGCCCCTCGCTGACTCGTGGGACGGTCTTCTCGTTTGGTTTTGTCGCGAGTACGAGCAGAACGAGAAGCTACGTCAGGAGCCATCGCTTCGGCCGTGGTACAAGGCAGCAAAGGGTGCGGGCTAAGCGCCGCGCCGCTGAACTCGAGTATCGCTAGGCGAGCCGGAGGAATCCGATGTCGACGAGGTACAGCGACCGGGAGGTGCTCGAGAGTTTCGCTGAGTCGGTGGAGGAACTCCTCGACTCCGAATTCATCACGCACGTCCAGGACGGCGGCGTCGTGACTACGCTTGCCTGGTCTGACTGTCAGGGAATCGTGACTGGGCGCACCGGCCCTCGCAGAGAGGCGGTCAGCGTCGCGCGCTGGAAGCGCGCCGGTCCAAGCCAGCGCAACAGGATCGCGTAGCACAGCGTGATCGAGCCGAGCACCAGGAACATCGAGAGCAGCGTGCTCAGCGGATAGATCGCGATCACCGCCAGCGATGAGAACGCGACGCAGCCGAGCAGCGTCGGGACGAACATCGCGCACGCCGCGAGCCGAGAGGCCTGACGATCGGCTGATGCGAACGGTACGCTGCCCGTGTCGCTGGCAAGCGAGCGTGACCGGCGGCCGATCGATGCCCATGATTCCCTTCAAGGACATGCCGGAAGCCAACGAGGATCTGGCCAACGTGATCATAGAGTTCCCGTTGCTCGAGCCGAACACGCCCGAATCCTCTCCGGTTTCGTTGTATGACGTCGTCGAGTATCTCCGGATGGAATCACCGGATGGTGACGACATCGACGGCGGACAGCTTCGGTTTGTTCGGACGGCCAGAGTCGAGGAGCAGCGCTACTGGATCTGGGCGTTCCAGGAGTCGGATGGCAGTTCGTGCTACGTCACCGTCTCCGAATTCGCCGACGGGGCGACGTGTGTTGGATATTCAGTGAACGACTACGATCTAACGCCGGAGCAGTTCATCCTTGGCGACTACCACGACGTCTTCTGATCGAGCAGCTTCGCTGAGCCGGGGATTGTCCTGCGCGAGCCGCATGATTCCTTCGGTTCGTGGCTGCCGGCTGTCGCGCCACTCGGTGACCTGCGAATGAAGTCCAAGAGCGCGCAGAGGGAGTTCGAACGGTACCTTCGCCGGGCGGGTCACTCGGGTCTGCCGAGTACACCGAGTGCCGGCATTGAGGCGATGAGTGCGTTCTACAGCGAAGTTCGTGCGCAAGATGTCGATCTCGAGTCGAACGGCGACATGCTGCTCTTCCAATGGGGAGCGTACGACTGGGGCCGTGGCGAGCTGTTCGAGGTCGACATCACCCGTCAGTTCATCCGCGGTCGTGGGGACGACCAAGACATCTGGCAACTCCATCTGACCTACCGCTTCGAGCCACTCGAGGGACTGCGCTTGATTGGGAAGGGCAATCGCTGGTGTGCGAAGCCTGCGGACGTTCCCGCGTTCGCGTCGTTCATCAGAGCTCACGCCGCGATCGCTTCTGTCGGCGCGAGGGACGAGGGTCGGGTGACGCTCGAGTTCGAATGCGCGGGGTAAACATCGGGCGCCAGGTTCGCAGTGGACGCAGCAGAATTCTGGGAGCACCTGGAGCACCGCGTGTGCCGCGAGATGGAGCGCCTTTGGGTTTGCGCGCAGGCTGGCATGTGGTGCGACGGATTCATCGCCGAGTTCGTCGACTTCGACTCCCGACCCACTCGAATCCGTGGCCGGGCCTGGATCGGATTCGGCAACCGTGACCAAGAGTCCTGGACGTTTGAACTCCGACTTCCCGTACCCGTGGCACGTGCGAGCGAGATTCGTTGGACCGAGTTGTTGCCCTCTGAAGACGTCACGAAGTGGCTCACCGTGGATCGGGAGCATCGACACCTCGTGGTTGCTCCTGGGGACGCAGTAGTCGATTCTGGCTGACCTGACGACGCGGAGGCGCGCGCTGCGCTCGTGCGGCTGATCCGTATTCCCTCATCAAGCCAGTGATGAACGACCACTAATTCACTCCGCGTGTCAGGGCTCATCTCGAAGTCATCGCGGAGATCAGTCGTCAGCGGCCGGTAGCTATCAGCAGGCTTCGCGCGGAGGTGGAAGCACTGTTGGTCTACCTCGCGTCCGCGGAGGGACGCACCGACTCGAACTGTCGTGCAGTCGACGTGGCTCTGATGAGTGACGAGGAACTCTGGGCCAACATCGACGAGATCGAGGCCTTCGACCCTGGGCTTGCGGATGTTCTGGCGGACATGGCGGGGGCTCTCCATGACACAGTGTCTGCGCCAGACATCGCAGCGAGCCTCGAGTCGACACCGGAGCAGTTGCTCGGTCGGCTTCGCGATCAAGCGCCACGCTAGGCGGGAGCTGCGGGGCGAGTTCTACCGGCAGCTCACCGGCGTCACCGATCGGACAGCGGCCCGCGATCTCGACGACCTCGTGCGCAAGGGCATCCTGGTGCGGACCGCGAGGACCGGGAGGGGGGCCGGGTAGTGATCCAGAAACCCGACAGGAACCCGACAAACCCGACATGAACTCGCCACACGCGGCACCGGGCCGCGGCTTCCTCGACCCTCGGTCAGTGCGGGTTCCGGATCGAGAAGGGAGTGATCGAGTTCCCGAGCGACGCGCTTGGGAG
>CAZQHA010000375.1:0-4545 GCA_964592795.1 uncultured Planctomycetaceae bacterium
GCCCGCGGTGTCGTAGTAGCCGCCGCGGCCTTCGACCCCGAGCGTCTCGGCGACCGTGATCTGCACGTTGTCGATGTACTGGCGGTTCCAGATCGGCTCGAACATCCCGTTGCCGAACCGGAAGACGAGGATGTTCTGCACGGTCTCTTTGCCGAGGTAGTGATCGATGCGGTAGATCTGCGACTCGGCCAGGCTCTCGAGCAAGCTCGCGTTCAGCGTGCGGGCCGACTCGAGGTCGTGCCCGAAGGGCTTCTCGACGATGACGCGGCGCCAGGTCCCGCCGTCCTCGCGCACGAGGTCCGCCTCGGCGAGCTTCTGCACGACGCGGCCGAAGTAGTCGGGGCTCGTCGCGAGGTAGTAGAGGTAGTTGCCTTGCGTCCCCTGCTCGAGGTCGACCTTGCGCAGGAGCTGCGCGAGGCGCGAGTAGGTCTTCGGATCCTCGAACGTGCCGGAGAGGTAGTACGTGCGGCGCACGAGCCACTCGAGCACCTTCGCGTCGACGGCGTCCGTCGCGTACTCCGCGAGCTCTTCGGCGAGCTTCTTCCGGAACTCGTCGGCGTCCATCTCCTTGCGCGCGACGCCGACGATCGCGATCTGGTGCGTGAGCAAGTTGGCGCTGGCCAGGTTGTAGAGCGCCGGGATCAGCTTGCGCTTCGTGAGATCGCCCGCCGCGCCGAAGATCACGATCACCGCCGGCCCGACGGGCGCGGCGAACGCGTTCACGAGCTCGTTCATCTCGCCCGCGACCGGCAGGATCGAATCCATGACGACGTGGACGTCGGGCGCAGCGGCGGTCTTGGCCGGCTCGGTCTCGGGCATCGCTACCTCCGGGGTCAGGTCTTGGCCGGCGATTCGACGTGGCCGCCGAACTTCTGGCGCATCGCCGACAGACATTTCTCGGCGAACGTGTGTTCCTGGCGTGATCGAAAGCGCGTGTAGAGCGCCGCCGTCAAGACGTCGGCGGGGACCGCTTCCTCGATCGCCGCCTGCACGGTCCAGCGTCCCTCGCCGGAGTCGGCGACGACGCCGCTGTACTCCGTGAGCTTCGGGCTCTCGGTCAGCGCCTGCGCGGTGAGATCGAGCAGCCACGAGCCGACCACACTGCCGCGCCGCCACAACTCGGTGATCTCCGCCAGCTGGAACTCGTAGCGCATGTCTTTCGCGAGCGACTTCGAGTTCGCGCAGTGGAGGATGTCGAGTCCTTCGGCGTACGCCTGCATCAGCCCGTACTCGATGCCGTTGTGCACCATCTTCACGAAGTGTCCCGCGCCGGAGGGGCCGCAATGGAGGAAGCCTTCCTCCGCCGTGCCGCCGTTGCGTCCGGAGCTCGGCGCGACGTCGCCGCGCCCCGGCGCGAGCGTGCGGAAGATCGGCTCGAGACGCCGCACGGGCTCCGGGTCGCCGCCGATCATCAGGCAGTAGCCGCGATCGAGCCCGTACACGCCGCCGCTCGTCCCGACGTCCACGTAATGGACGCCCTTCGCTCGCAGCATCTGCGCGCGGCGCACGTCGTCCTTGTAATACGTGTTGCCGCCGTCGATCACCGTGTCGCCCGGGTCGAGCCTCGCGGCGACCTCGGCGATCGCCTGCTCGGTGATCTCGCCCGCGGGCAGCATCACCCAGCACGCGCGCGGCTTCGCGAGCGAGCTCACGAGCTCCGCGATCGAGCGCGCGCCGTGCGCGCCGACCTGCGCGAGCTCGTCGACCTTCGACAAGTCGCGGTTGTAGACGACGCAGCGGTGTTTGCCGCGCAGCAGCCGCCGCACCATGTTGCCGCCCATGCGGCCGAGTCCGTACATCGCGATTTCCATCGATTCCTCTCTTCTCACGAACGCGCGGGAGCGGCGTGCGCGTGCTCCGCGAGAGATGCGTGAACGATCTCGCGCAAGCGCGTCATTCCCGCGCGCACGTCGCCCTTCAGGTGGACGCGCAGCGCACGCCGTCCGCGAAGGGCGAGGACCGCGAAGTCGCCGCGCGCCTGCGCGGCCTTCACGACGCCGAACGTGTACTTCCGACCCGGCACCGGCAGGTCCTTCGCGTCCGCGCACGTGATCTGCACGAAGAGCCCGCTGTTCGGGCCGCCCTTGTACGCCTGGCCGGTCGAGTGCAGGAACCGCGGCCCGAAGCCCACGCACGTCGCGACCTTCAGCGCATCGCGGATCTCGCGGCGCATCGCCGTGAGCTCGCTCGCGTGCGCGGCGTTCATCTCGACGTACGCGAGCAGCGCGACGTAGTCGCCCGCGCGCGCCTGGTCGAGGAAGGCGCGCATCCAGCTCGAATCGGACAGCCGCGCGGCGCTCCTCGCGTCGGCGAAGACTTGCAGGTCGCGCTCCTCGAAGCACGGCTCCTCGCTCGGGAACGAGCCCGTGGCCTCGTAGGCCGACGTCAGCGCCTTCGTCTCGATCTTGCTGGCCTCGACGTCGGGTTGGTCGAACGGGTGGATCCCGATCACCGCGCCCGCGACCGCGGTCGCGATCTCCCAGCGGAAAAACTCGGCGCCGATGTGGATCGGATCCGCGACGTCGATGCGCACGACGGCGTGTCCCGCGCGCTCGAGGGCCGCGACGGCCGCGTCTTGCTCCTTCGCAGGACTCGCGGCGCCGCGGACGTACACGAACAGTCGGTCGTTCCCGTACACGCTGGGGTCCCCCAGCGGTTCGAGATCGACGGGGATCAATCCGCGGCCGGACTTTCCGGTCGATTCGGCGATCAGCTGCTCGAGCCACGCGCCCAGGCTCACCAGAGCCGGCGAGAGCACGAGCGTCAGCTTGTCGCGCCCGACGGTTGCCGCGGCTCCGAGGATCGCGCCGAGCTTCACGCCCGGGTTCGCGTGCGGGTCGACGTTGGCGCACGAGCCCGCCATGCCGCCCGCGAGCTCGACGAACGCCGGCAGGTCGACGCCGAGGAGCGCCGCGGGCACAAGGCCGAAGTTCGAGAGCGCCGAGAACCGCCCGCCGATCGACGGCACGCCGTGGAACACGCGTCGGTAGCCCTTGGCGCGCGCGGTCGCTTCGAGCTTCGAGCCCGGATCGGTGATCGCGACGAAGTGTCGGCCGGCCTTCGTTTGGCCGACGACCTTCGACACGCGGTCGAAGAAGTAGAGCTCGAAGATCGAGGGCTCGAGCGTGCTGCCCGACTTGCTCGCGACGACGCACAGCGTGCGTGCGAGATCGAGTCGCGACTCGAGGCTCGCGATCTGTGCCGGATCGGTCGAGTCGAGCACTTCGAGGACCGGGAAGCCCTTCCGCGAGCCGAACGTCCGCTTCAACACCTCGGGACACAGGCTCGAGCCGCCCATACCGAGCAGCACGACGTGCGTGAACCCCTCGCCGCGGATCTCGTCCGCGAACGCCGTCAGCTCCGGCACGGCCGCTCGCGCGGCCTTCGGCGCGTCGAGCCAGCCGAGCCACGACGCCTCGTCGCCGCCGGTCCACACGCGCGCGTCGCGCAACCACATGCGCCGCACTTTGTCGCCGGCCTTCCATTCGTCGAGGTGCGCGTCGACCGACGCCGCCAGCGACTGAGGCAGGTGCACGCCCGCCGAGGACGCGCTCGATCGCGAGCGCGCCGACTCGATGGTCGAAAGGAGCTTCGTGAACGCGTCGGCGAATTGCTTGAGCCCGTCGATCAGGAGCCGGTCGGTGACCTGCGTCATCGAGATGCCGGCGGACTCGACGGCGGCCAGCGCCTTGCGCGCCCCCTCGAGATCCTGCTCGAGCGTCGCGCGAACGCGCCCGTGGTCGCGGAAGGCGTCGATCGTCGCCGGGGGCGCGGTGTTGACCGTGTCCGCTCCGATCAGCTCCTCGATGTACTTCACGTCGCTGTAGGCCTTGTTCTTCGTACCCGTGCTGGCCCACAGCACGCGCTGCGTGCGCGCGCCGCGCGCGGCGAGCGCTTGCCAGCGCGAGCCCGCGAACACCTCCTTGTAGTGCGCGTACGCGAGCTTCGCGTTCGCGACCGCGGACTCGCCGCGCAGCTGCTTCAGGTTCTCGCGCTGCTGGGGATTGGTCTCCGCGGCTTCGAGCTCCGCGAGGCGCGCGTCGACGGCCGTGTCGATGCGGCTCACGAAGAAGCTCGCGACGCTGGCGATCTTCGAGAGGTCCTGCGTGCGCTTGGCGAGCGCTTCGACGCCCGCGACGTACGACGCCGCGACGCGCGCGTAGCTCTCCTGCGCGAAGAGCAGCGTGACGTTGACGTTGATGCCCTCGCCGATCAGCTTCTCGAAGGCCGAGATGCCGGCGCTGGTCCCGGGCACCTTGATCATCACGTTGGGCCGCGCGACGGCGTTCCACAGGTGCCGGGCCTCGCGCAGGATCGAGGCTTCGTCCTCGCCTCCGTGCATCGTCACCTCGAGGCTGACGTAACCGTCGCGAGCCCGCGTCGCGTCGTACACGCGGCGCAGCTTGTCGGCGGCGGCTTGGATGTCGGAGACCGCGAGGGCTTCGTAGAGCTCGAGCGCGCTCGCGTTCGGTCGCGTCGCGATCAGGCTCGTCAAGAGCCCGCGGTACTCGCTGCCCTCCGCGATCGCCATCTCGAAGATCGACG
>CAZQHA010000376.1:0-4541 GCA_964592795.1 uncultured Planctomycetaceae bacterium
GCAAGGGGAGTCGATTCGAGGCAGCTCTGCCGATCGCCGCGTCGGAGGCCAGGCCGTCTCCGGGAGCCGAAGCGCCCGCCGCGAGCCTTGCGCCGGTCGAGAAGCAGACGGTGGCGTGATGCGACGAGACGGATGCCGATCGATGTCGCATCACGGCCGAGGTGACGCCGTTGCGATCCACCCGCTCGCGCGCGCTCGCAGCCAAGTGTCTCACCGCTAGACTCTCGCCGCGTGCGAATCGACAGCGACCGACCGATCAGGACGACGATCCGCTGCGGCCTCGCCGGCGCCGCCCTCGTCGCGCTCGTCTTCTCGGTGTACGCGCAGGTCGCGCGGCACGAGTACGTCGTCTACGACACCGGCGACTACATCACCGAGAACTCGCACGTGCTCGCGGGACTCACGTGGGACGGCTTCCGCTGGGCGCTCACGAGCACGTTCGCGGCCAACTGGTTCCCGCTGACCTGGCTGTCGCACATGCTCGACGTCGAGCTCTTCGGCGTCGATCCGGGCGCGCACAACCTCGTCAACGCGACGATCCACGCGCTGAACTCGATCCTGTGCTTCCTGTGGCTCTCGCGCATGACGAAGCAGTGGATCCCGTCGCTCTGGGTGGCGGCGATGTTCGCGATCCACCCGCTGCACGTCGAGTCGGTCGCGTGGGTCGTCGAGCGCAAGGACGTGCTCTCGACGTTCTTCGGTTGGGCCTGCCTCCTCGCGTGGGCGCGGTACGCGGAGCGGAGCACGAGCGCGCGCTACCTCACCGCGCTCCTCTTGTTCGTGCTCGGCCTCCTGTGCAAGCCGATGCTCGTCACCTGGCCGTTCGTGCTCTTGCTGCTCGACTACTGGCCGCTGCGGCGTGAAACGGTCGGCGTGCGGCGGCTCGTCCTCGAGAAGCTGCCCTTCCTCGCCTTCACGATCGCCTCCGCGGCGATGACCGTGCACGCGCAGGGTTCGAGCGGGGCGATCCAGTCGCTCGAGAAGCTGCCGCTCGCGCTGCGGCTCTCGAACGCGTGCGTCTCGGTCGTCAAGTATCTCGCCAAGACGTTCTGGCCGACCGACCTCGCGTTCCACTATCCGCACCCGAAGGAGAGCCTCGGCGCCGCGACGATCGCCGGCGCGGTCGCGTTGATCGTGATCGTCAGCGCCGCGGCGATCCTCCTGCGCAAGCGCGCGCGCTACTTCCCGGTCGGATGGTACTTCTTCCTCGGCACGCTCGTGCCGGTGATCGGGATCGTGCAGGTCGGCGGACAGGCGATGGCCGACCGCTACACGTACATCCCGCTGACCGGCGTGTTCGTCGTGATCGCGTGGGGCGCGGTCGACCTCGTCGCGCGTTGGCCCAAGCTCGCGGTCGCGGCGGGGACCGCGATCGTGCTCGCGCTCGCTCCGGTGACGTCGAAGCAGGTCGCGACGTGGGAGAACACGCGCACGATGTGCGAGCAAGGCGTCAAGGCCGCCGGCGACGACTACGTCGCGCACAACCTGCTCGGCTGCTACTGGATGGAGAACGGCGACCTCGACGTCGCGATCCGCGAGTTCCGCCGCGCGCTCGAGCTCACTCCCAACGACGCCGACTCGCTCTCGAACCTGTCCGGCGCATTGTTGCGCAAGGGCGTGTACGCCGAGGCCGCGATGCTCGCGCGGCGCGCGCTCGCGATCGCGCCGAACATGCCGAAGGTGCGCAACGCGCTCGCCGCGGCGCTGATCGGCGAGAGGCGCTACGAGGAAGCCCTCGACGAGGCGACCCGTTCGACCGAGCTCGACCCGTACCACGCGAGCGCGCACAACAACCGCGCGGTCGCGCTCGCGGCGCTGGGGCGCGCCGCGGACGCCGAAGCCGCGTACAAGAAGGCGATCGCGCTTCGGCCCGACTTGATCAACGCGCACTACGGGCTGGCACAGCTGCTCGCGTCGCAGGCACGGCCCGTGGAAGCGCTCGCGGCGCTCGAGCAGTGCTTGCAGCTCAAGCCGGACTGGGCGCCGGCCGTGGCCGACGTCGTGTGGATCCTCGCGAACGAGCCCGCCGTGTCGAACCCCGCGCGCGCGATCGAGCTCGGCGAGCGCATCGCGGCGACGCGCGGCGCGCGCAACGCGAGCCTCCTCGACGCGCTCGCGAGCGCGTACGCCGCCGGTGGCCGGTTCGACGATGCGCTCGCGATGGCGCAGCGCGCCCTCGAGCGCGCGCGGGAGACGGGCGATGTCGAGCTCGCGGCGCGCGTGGACCGGCGGATGGCGGCGTACGGCTCGCGCCGGATCGATCGGACGATCCCGCGCTAGTCGTACGCGGCCGGCGGCTCGACCGCGCCCACGTTGAGCTCGAAGATCGCCCGGAAGCGCTGCACGTCGAAGAGCGGTCCGCTGGTCACGAGGCGCAACTTTTCGTAGTAGCCGCGCATCTCGGGCTGCATGCGATCGAGCGAGCCGGTCTCGCGCGCGTGGACGTATCCGACGGGGAGCTTGCGGTCCATGTGGCCGACGGTCTTGTAGTCCTGCTTCGTCGGCGGGAGCCGCGCGAGCAGCGGGTCACCCAGCCCCAGGATGTCGACGAGGATCACGTCCGGACCGGCGGCGAGGCCGGCGAACCCGATCACGCTGACCGGGAACGCGCGCTTGCCCGTCGCTTCGTGCTGCCGCCGCGCTTCCTCGCCGATCGCGCGGAACTGGCGGCCGGCCGGCGTGATTTCCCACGTGAACTCCGACGTCAACGATGCGTGAGCGATCGAGCGCAAGATGCCGGGGCTCTCCACGTTGAACATGCGCGAGCCGAGTCGCTCGCCGCCGCGGTGGAGCGCGAAGACGAGCGCGATCGACGTGAGCACGGCGACCGATCTGCGCACGGCTCCGGCGCCGAGCCACCACTGCCGGACCCGGTCCACGTGGAAGACGGCCAGGATGCACGACAGCCACAGCGGCGAGATCCAGTACCGACCGATGATGAAGTCGCCGCCGACGCGGATGACGCAGAGGCAATAGAGCAGCATGCCCGCGGCGAGCGCCGCGAGCCGCGCGGTCCGCGAGTCGCTCCGATCCCGCGCGAAGCGCACGATGCATCCCACGGCGCACGCGATCCCGATCACGAGGACGACGCCGCTGCCGAGGTCCTTGTAGAAGAGCCCGACGAGGTCGCGCACGCCGTAGTAGAGGTAGAAGCGCAACGGCATGAACGACGTGACTTTGGCGGGCGCGGGGTTCGGGACCGCGAAACCGAAGTAGAAGACGCTGAAGGCGAGCCACGCGACGAGCGGCAGTGCCCCCAGGACCAGGGGCTTCCACGGGACGCGCGGCCAAGATCGCGCGACGAGCCACACGAACGCGGGGAAGAAGATCACGAGCGTGTCGAGACGATTCGTCGCGCACAGCGCGGCGATCAGCGAGAGGCGCAGCCACGGCACGCGCTGCCGGTCGTGCTCGACGAACGTGACCGCGAAGAGCGCGAGCAGGAAGTTCGTCAGCGGGTTCTCGAATCCCGACGTCGCGAAGTTGACGAGGGACTGGGATCCGCAGATCGCCGCCAGCACGAACAGCGCGGAGACCGCCGATCGACCGCGCAGGAGCACGACGACCGCGGCGATCGAGAAGACGATGCAGACCGCCGTGACGGTGAAGTAGATCTCGCGCGTGAAGAAGTAGACGGCCGAGAGCGCGAGCACCCACAGCGGATGGGTGAACGTCTGAACGCGATCGTCGGGGTTCCAGCGCAGCCCGCGGCCGTTCACGAAGTTGTCCACGGTCCGCATGCTGATCAGCGCGTCCTCGCCGACCCAGGCCGTGCGCACGAGCACCGCGAACAGCACGAGGCAGACGAGGACGAGCGCGATCCCGCCGTAGCGTCGCCCCGAAGTGGCCGGTGTGTCGGACGCCATGCGTGCTGGCGGCGTACTGTAGCGGCGTGCGGAAGGCTGCCCAAGAGCATCATCGCGCGCTATCCTCCGACTCCCCCAGCGCGCACGATGAGCACCGGACCTCGCGAACCGCTCTTGAAGCGATCGATCCAGCGGCTGCGGCTGCTTCGCTACAAGTGGTTCGGCCGCGCGCCGACGGCCGACGAGTGGGAGACGCGGCTGCGCCGCATCATCGCCGAGACCGTCGAGATGTCGCTGCCGTGGATCCCCGAGGACGGCGGGTCGTACATCGACGTGGGCGCGAACGTCGGCGTCTACACCGAGACGATCCTGCGCGCGCGGCCGAACGCGCGCGCGTGGCTCTTCGAGCCGGTTCGCTCCCACTACGAGAAGTGCCGCGCGCGCTTCGCCGGCAACCCGAACGTCGTGGTCGAGAACTTCGCGCTCGGGGAGAAGGCCGAGCGCGTGACGATCTGGAAGGCGAAGCACAACCCCGGCGGCAACCTGCTCGACGCCGAGCTCGTCGATCGCCGCCGCGATCAGATGGCGTTCTTCTCCGA
The DNA here is from genome assembly GCA_964592795.1 of uncultured Planctomycetaceae bacterium. Classification (GTDB taxonomy): domain Bacteria; phylum Planctomycetota; class UBA1135; order UBA1135; genus JANLUN01. Next base: position 4,406 of record CAZQHA010000376.1, read on the forward strand.
GAAGGTCGAAGTCCGCGTGTTCGACGACTACGCGCGCGAGAAGGGCATCGAGCGCGTCGACTTCATCAAGACCGACACCGACGGATTCGACTTCCGCGTGCTGCGCGGGATGCTCGGGTTCCTGTCGCGCTGCGAG
>CAZQHA010000377.1:0-4535 GCA_964592795.1 uncultured Planctomycetaceae bacterium
GGCCATTCGCAAGTGTCTCGAAGAGGAGATTGCAGTTCGATTGGACGAGCTCCGGATCGGAGAGGCATCTGGGGACTCTCGCGTAGTAGGGCTAACGGTCAGCCCCATGCGTGACACGAGCGGCACCGTCTGCGGCTGCGTGGTGCTGGGTCGTGACATTACGGGCCAGCGCGCGCTTGAGATGCAGCTCTCCAATGCTCAGAAACTCGAGTCGATCGGCCGACTCGCTGCCGGTATCGCTCACGAGATCAATACGCCAACCCAGTATGTCGGCGACAACATCCGATTCCTCGAAGAGCATGTGCAAATCGTGTTTGATCTATGCACACAACTTGAGGAAGCGCTTGCCGAATCGTGGCAGGGGACGCTTGGCGACGCCAGGGTTGAGGCGATTCGTGCACGGATCGCTTCCGCCGATCTCGCATTCCTTCGAGAAGAGATTCCCAGTGCTATCCGACAGTCGCTCGAGGGCACCGAGCGCATCGCGACCATAGTCCGGGCAATGAAGGAATTCTCGCATCCGGGCGTGCAAGACAAGACGTTCGCAGACTTGAACCATGCCCTCGAAAGCACGCTCACGGTCGGCCGCAACGAGTGGAAGTACGTCGCCAACATGGAGACAGACTTCGATCCCGACTTGCCTCGCGTTCGTTGTATGCCGGGCGAGCTCAACCAGGTTTTCTTGAACATCATCATCAACGCGGCGCACGCGATCGGCGACGTCGTCGGAGACGGTTCGAAAGGCAAGGGCACGATCACAGTCGTGACAAGAGGACTAGAGAAAGAGATCGAGATTCGGATCTCGGACACAGGCGGTGGAATTCCTCGCGAGAACCTCGCCAAGATCTTCGAGCCGTTCTTCACGACCAAGGGCGTCGGCAAAGGTACGGGTCAGGGCCTTGCGATCGCACATTCGGTGATCACGCAGAAACACGGCGGGCGAATCGAAGTGGACAGCGAGGTTGGCAAGGGCACGACCTTCACGATTCGCCTACCGATCGACGGAAAGGATGTGCAACTCCAGCAGGTAAGCGAGGAGGCAGCGGCATGAAGCGCATTCTGTTCGTCGACGATGAGCAGCGAATCCTCTCTGGGTTGCGCCGCATGCTGCACTCGCGCTGCAAGGAGTGGCAGCTTGAGTTTGCGGAAGGCCCAGAGCGTGCACTGTCAGCGATCGAGGCGTCTCACTTTGACGTCGTGGTCTCGGATATGCGGATGCCAGGAATGAACGGGGCGCAGTTGCTCGAGCAGGTCAAGACGCGCGCCCCCGGTGCGATCCGAATGATTCTCTCGGGTGACAGCGAGGCCGATGCCGCGGTGCGAGCCGTCTCCATCGCCCACCAGTACCTCACGAAGCCTTGTGATGCCCAGAAGCTGCAAGAGACGCTGACGCGCGCGCTCGCGTTGCAGGATGCGCTAGCGTCGGACGAGTTGCGCTCAATCGTCAGTGGGATTTCCACCCTTCCTTCGCCACCGAAGGTTTTTCAAGCCCTATCAGCCGCTCTCGCGGACCCGGAGTGCGACATTGACACCGTTGTAGCGATCATCCGTAGCGACGTCGGACTGTGCGCCAAGACGCTCCAGATCGTGAACTCCAGCTTCTTCGGGCTTGCACGCCAGATCTCGGAGATAAAGCAGGCCGTGACCTACCTTGGAATCTCCACGCTGAAGGACGTGATCCTTGGCGCGGAAGTGTTCCGGCAGTTTGACGGAGCTCGCTTGCCTGCCGGGTTCGACATGGAAGCGGAGCAAGCGCACGCGATCGCCGCTTCGCGTCTGGCGCGCAAGCTGATCGCGGACAAGGAGGTTGGCGAGTTTGCCTTCACCGCTGCGATGCTCCACGACATTGGCCTGTGGATTCTCGCAGCGCGCCGACCAGACGAGTTCGAGCGGATTCGATCGCTCGTGTCGCGGCCGCAAGACGACAGTCACGACGTCGAACGAGCACAAGCGCAAGGCGTGCATGCGCGACTTGGCGGCTACTTACTTGGCATCTGGGGACTGCCCTATCCGGTTGTCGAGGCGGTCGCGCACCACCATTTCCCGTCCACGGTTGCTCCCAGCAACTTCGATGCGCTTGGAGCGGTGCATGTGTCGAACGTCTTGGTGCACGTTTCGGCAGCCAAGGACGACCTTACGCGCGCGCAGGCGCTTGCGGAGCTTGACCATGCATACCTCGATCGCCTCGGTGTCATGAGTTCCATTCCTGAGTGGACTGAACTCGCGATAAGCACGGTGGGCGAAACAACATAACTCACACACGAGAGACCCGCTCCCCAAGGATTACGCTGCCATGTCGAATGCTCCCAACGACTCCGTGCTGTTTGTCGATGATGACGCCCTGCTCTTGGACTCCGTCCGCCGCCAGTATCGCAAAATCTTCGAACTTCAGACCGCTATCGGGGGTGAAGAAGGACTGAAAGCGATCCAAGAACACGGCCCGTTCGCCGTGGTCGTGTCGGACTATCAGATGCCGGGGATGAACGGAATTGCGTTCCTGAGGCTTGTACGCGAACAGTGTCCGGACTCGGTTCGCATCATGTTGACCGGGAACGCAGACCTGCAGTCGGCTATCGATGCTGTCAACGACGGGCACGTGTTTAGGTACCTGACCAAGCCGTGTCCACCGGAAGCGCTTAGCGAGGGTATCGATGCTGGGCTCGAGCAGTTTCGACTGCGACTTGCCGAGCGGGTCTTACTCGAAGAAACCTTGCGTGGAAGCGTCGAGGTGCTCGTCGACGTGCTCGCGCTTGCAAATCCGTTCGCATTCGGCCGCACGACACGTGTGCGGGAGTACGTGCGACAGATGGCGGTGCGCATGCGGCTTGAGAACGTATGGCAGTACGAAACCGCGGCGCTGCTTTCGCAGATCGGCTGTGTCGCAATCCCTGCGACGCTGATCGAGCGCGTGGCATCCGGACTAGAGCTATCGCCCGAGCAAACACAGATGTTCGATCGTCACCCGGACGTCGCGCACGATCTCCTGTGCAAGATCCCAAGGCTCGAGATCGTCGCGCAGATCATTGCGCGTCAAAACAACAAGGATCTCTCCAAGGAGTACAACGACCAGGTTCGCCGCGGCGCGCAGATTCTCTCGGCCGCGCTCGCATTCGACGAGTTCATCTCACTCGGCGCTGGGCACGTGCAAGCGCTCGACGCCGTACGCAAGATGAAGGGAAGCTGGGATGTGGGCGTGCTCGATGCGCTATCCAGCGTCACGCTCCCCGGTCAGGGCAAGATCGCGAAGATGCTCACCGTGGCAAAGCTTCGCGTAGGGATGATCGTTGACGCCGATGTGCGGAACAAGAGCGGCATGGTGCTCGTACAGAAGGGGCACCACATCACACAAGGGACGCTTGTGCGCCTAATCAATCATGCCCAACTCGGTGGCGTGATCGAACCCATTCGCATGCTCGTGCCACAGGCGCTAGACGGAGCTCGAGCGGCGGCGGGCGAATGACGCCGATCCTGAGCCTGTCCCCAAGTCTGCTACAGCCTTTATGTCCGTCCGACGGGTTCAGGGGTTGATGGGTTGATGGTCAGTTGCCGTTGCGCTTCAGCGCCAGGTGCGCGCGTGTCCGAGGGCGAGCCCGAGGACACGCGACGGAGAAACTCCTCGGGCGAGAGCCCTCGCAGCGAGGTGTGCGGACGGATCGAGTTGTAGTCGTCGCGCCAGCTCTCGATCAGAGCGCGCGCGTCGTCGATCGAGACGAAGTGGTGCTGGTCCAAGCACTCCTCGCGGAAGCGGCCGTTGAAGCTCTCGACGAAAGCGTTCTGGATCGGCTTGCCCGGATCGATCCAGTGCAGCGCGATGCCGCGCGACCATGCCCACTGATCGAGCGCCTTGCAGGTGAACTCAGGACCGTTGTCCATCACGATCATCTTCGGCTTGCCGTGCAGTTCGATCGCCCGTTCGAGCGTGCGGATCACGCGCAAGCCCGGCAGCGACGTATCGACTTCGATCGCCGGCGCGAGCTTCGAGTAGTCGTCGACGATGTTGAGCACGCGGAAACGGCGGCCGTTCGACAGCGCATCGCTGACGAAGTCCATCGACCAGCGCTCGTTCGGCGCGAGCGGCGGGGCGAGAGTTGCGCGACGCAGCCCAGCAATGCGTTTCCTCCGCTTGCGCCGCAGCTTCAGGCCTTCTTCGCTGTAGAGCCGGTAGACGCGCTTGCGGTTCACCACGAAGCCTTCGCGCCGCAGCAGGTAGCAGAGTCGTGGATAGCCGAAGCGAGTCCGCTCGTGCGCGAGCGCGATCAGTCGCTCGCGAAGCCTGGGGATCTCGACGCGCTTCGCGACGTAGCGGTGCGTCGACAGCGACTGCCCGACCAGCGCGCAAGCGCGTCGCTCGCTGAGCTCGAAGTTCTGGCGAAGAAACTCCACGGTCTTCCCCTTCTCCGCCAGGCTCACCATTTTTTTTGGACGACCGCCTTCAAGGCTTGGTTGTCCAAGGTGAGGTCGGCCACGATCTGCTTCAGCCGACGATTCTCGTCCTCGAGCTCGCGCAGCCGCTTCGCTTCGCTCACTTCCATCCC
>CAZQHA010000378.1:0-4515 GCA_964592795.1 uncultured Planctomycetaceae bacterium
GCAAGGCCGGCAGCACGATCGAGCGCGCGCGACAGAGCGTGACGAAGGCGATCCGCTCCACCATCCGGCGCATCGCCGAGCTCGATCCAGAGCTCGGCACGTACCTCGAAGTGACGGTGCGGACGGGCACCGCGTGCCGCTTCGACCCCGACCTGCGCGAGAGCGTCGAGTGGCGCGTCGAGCGCGGCACGCGGTGAACCGCTCGCGCGATCACCTGCCTGCGCTGCCTCCGGAGGGCGTCCCCGCCGAATCCGTTTCGCACGCGAGCTCGACCGCGCCCGGCTCGCAGTAGCACGACGACGTCGGCGAGACGTCGGCGCGCGACCAAGCACGCTTGCGCATGCGCACGATCTCGTCGAGGCCTTCGGTGTCGCGCTGCAAGCGCTTCGCCTTCTCGAGACCCAGCAGCGCCCAGCCGTTCTTGGGGTTCTTCGCGAGATCCTCCTCGTACACCGATTCGGCCTCGGACGCGCGACCCGCGGCCATCAGCAGCGCGCCGAGCGCGTGACGGATCGGCTGCAGCCAGCTCGGCGGCTCGTCGTAGGTCAATCGATCCTCGAGCTCCACCGCTTCGCGCAGCAATCGGAACGCCTCGTCGTGATCGCCTTCGCGGAAGAGGAGCTCGCCCTCCATCATCTTCCGCGCGAGCGGGAACACCGCGTGCGCGGGGTTGAAGCCGATCGTCCAGTCGAGCGGCACCGTCTTCGCGATGTCCTCGAACGCGGCGATCTCCCGCCGCGATTGCTCCGTGCGACCGAGCGCGGAGCACGCGATGCTCCGCGCGTACGCGCGCATCGCGCGGCTGATCGGACGGTTCTTTGGGTACTCCGGGAGCGCGAGGATGTCTTCCCACCGTCCGAATCGCACGAGGACGTGCGGCGCGGCCGCGGTCCAGCCGTCCGCGATCTGCGGATAGCGCTCCATGAAGGTCGCCGGCACCTGCGTCTCCATCTCGCGCGCCGCCTGCATCGCCGTGTCGAAGCGTCCCTCCATCATCGACGCGTAGGCGAGGAAGTGCAGGTTGTGCGCGATGTAGAGACCGTAGTAATCCTGCTCGGGCGCGACCGCGAGGTACTTGCGATCCGCGGCGACGGCGCGCGCGTTCGCGTCGGCCGCGTCCGGGTAGCGGCCGAGGCGGGCGAAGATGTGCGACGGCATGTGCGTCAGGTGGCTCGAGCCGGGCACGAGGTGCGCGAGACGGTCCGCCGCCGCCTCGGCGCGCTCGGGCGTCTTCGAAGCTTCGACCGCGTGGATGTAGTAGTGGAGCGCGCCGGGGTGGTTCGGATCGAGCTCGAGCACGCGCTCGAGCGTCGCGACGATCTCCTGAGCGCGGCCTTTCGGCGCGCCCTCGATCGTCCAGTAGTCCCACGGCTGCAGGTTCATGCGCGACTCGGCGTAGAGGGCGCCGACGTCGGGGTCGCTGGGGTGGCGCTTCCACACCTGCTCCATCGCGGCGGCGTACGCTTGCTCGTACGGCGCGGGATCCTCCGGAGTCGGCCACGCGTAGCGCTGCTCGAGCGCGTCGATCAGCTCGCGCTCGACGGGCGACGCGTGCCCGCGGTGAGCGATCGCTTGCGTCAGCGCCTCTGCGGCGACGCGCGACTCCTGCTCCGACATCACCGGATCGTTGACGTTGATGCCCGCTGCGTACGCGATCCCCCACCACGCGAATGCGCAGCTCGGGTCGAGCCGGACCGCCTCACGGAAGCACCGGATCGCCTCGTCGTCGTTGAACCCGTAGAGCCACTGCAGACCGTGGTTCACATACGTCTGCGCAAGCGGCGAGCTCGTCGAGACGGTGCGGGCGAACCCTTCGAAGCCGTCGTACAGCCGGGCAGACTCGGCGGTCGCCGGCTCACGCGGCGCCGGAGCGCCGGCGGGCGCGGTGGAGCAGGCCGCGAGCAGGGTTGAGAGGCCGAAGAGAGAGACCAGGGATACGGGGCTGAGGTGGTGTTGGCGCGACATGTTCGTCCTCCGCGAGAGCGAGGCCACGGATTGCTGCGAGGACGCAACGGTCGCGTCCTCGCCCCCATGGCGTGACGTCGCGAGTCACAGTGTGAAAATCCGGGGAGAGCATGAGGCTTCCCCTGAGAGCTCCCCTTCCGCTCGCCCTTTCGGCCGCGCTTGCCGCGGGGGCCGGCGCAGCGAATCCGGCCGTGCTCGCTTCATGTTTTCCGCTCCAACGCGCAGAGATCGATATCATTCCCGACGGGGACGCGCGCGACGTCGGCTCGTGGAAGCGATGATCTTCGGAATCGAGACGTCGGCTGTCCTACTCGCGATCTTCGCGTTGACTCAGGGCAACTCGAAGACGGGCGGGTCGCCGGAGATCACACAGTTCGAGCCGCCGTTTCGCGTTCGATCGGGATCGGAGTGCATCAGCGTGGACACAGGACACGCGGCTCCGCTCTTCACCGACTTCGACGGCGACGGACTCGTCGACTTGCTCACCGGTCAATACGGCGGCGGCAAGCTCCGCATCTACAGGAATGTCGGCGACGCGAAGTCGCCGCGCTTCGACGGATTCACCTGGTTCAAGTCCGGTGAGCAAGAAGGCTGGATCCCCGCGGGGTGATGCGTCGGATTCGGTCCACAGTTCGTGGACCTCGACGCGGACGGGCGGCGCGACATGCTGTCCGGCTCGTATGCGCCGGGTGACGTTTATTTCTTCCGCGGACTGGGCGCGGGCCGGTTCGCCGAGCGCGCGGTGCTCCTCGACGTCGACGGACAGCCGGTGCGTGCCGGTCTCGCGAGCGCGGTGGCGGTCACCGACTGGGATCGGGACGGCGATCTCGATCTGATCGTCGGAAACATCGACGGCAAGCTCTCGATCGTGCCGCAGGTTCGCCGAGACGAAGGTGTACCCCGCTTCGGCGAGCCACGAACGGTCAGCGCTCCCCTTCGTGTCGCGCCCACCGCGGAGGACGCGCCGCGCGCTTCGACGGCGAGCGGCGACGCGGGCCCCACGGTCGCGGATTGGGACGGCGACGGAGTCGATGACCTCATCGTCGGCTACTCGGACGGCGCCGTGCTCTTCTACAAGGTCGTGCGCGACGTTCACGGCGCGCCGACGTTGCGCACGCCGTCGTACTTGGTGAGACCGACCAAGCTCGACCCTGCGTACCGATTGAGACTGCTCAGGAATCCCGACGGGGGCGCGTGGACGGTCGACGTATCGCGATCGAGCGTCCGCGTGAAGCCGGCCGCGTTCGATTGGAACGGCGATGGTCGGCTCGACTTGATCGTCGGTGACGTCGTGTTCGCTCGCGGAGACGAGCCCGTTCTCTCGACCGAGGAGCAGAAGGAGCAGCAGAAGCTGCTCGCGGAGCGTTCGCGGATCTCCCGCGAGATGCGAAACCTCGATACGGAGCTGAAGCAACGAGCGCGGCGCGAGCTCGGCTTGCCGCGTTTTCGCGACGAGTACGACGCCGAGGAGGACGAGCGGGTGTCCACCAAGGTCATCGAGCTGCGTGCGGTGGATGAGCCGTACCGACGCCTCGCCGGTGAGGCCGATCAGGTCGGCGCTCGGCTCGAATCGCTCGAAGCCCCACGGCTCACCCGCGGCTTCGTGTGGGTCTACTTGCGGAAAGGCGACGCGGCGAAATGAGCCGCGTCGATCGGCGCGTCACCTGTCGGACGGCTTCACGCCGCCGAACCGACCGGGGAGCGGCGTGCCTTGGAGGTCCGCACACGTCGCGAACACGAACTGCAGGATGGCCTGCTCTTGAGCGGGAAAGTCGTCCGACTGCTCGGGGACGAAGGCGAGACCCAAGTGCACGAGCGCCCCGATGTACCGTCGTTCTCGGATCGATGCTCGCAAGTGCAGTTCGAGCGGCGGGCGACCTGGAAGTTGCGCCCGGAGATCGACCATCGTCGATGACGCGAGCGTTTCCTCCTCGCCGGCGCTGACTCGCAAGGACATGCCGCTCGCGGAGAGATCGAACAGGCTGGCGCACAGGCTCGCGCCCGATTCGCCGAAGAGACGCACCGCGATCGGCACGCTGGGCCGAATGCGCACGGCATCGCGGCGGTTGCCGATCTTTTGGATGTGCGGCAGCAGCGCGGGCACGATCTCTTCCGGCCGAGCGAGCTTGAACACGTATTCCCGATGACGTTCTTCGTCCCGGCGTTCGATGACGTTCGCGGTCGAAGTGATCACTCCCCGCAGCGGGGGACCGGAGAAACGCAGCGAGACGAAGGTTCCGAGCGGCAGCTTCGCGCTCGCCGGTTGAAACCGCGCGCGGAGCTCGTCGGAGCTCACCACGCGCACGAGGCCGCGGGCGGTCGGCGCGCTGCGGCTGGCGACGTCGACGCGCAGCGCGCGGACGAGCGCCAGGTCGACGGAGACCGGCGATCGAGACTTCATGTGGGCCATTCGCCATCGGCTGACCCTCGTCCAGGCCTTGAGCGAAGCGGCCGATTGCTCGGGAAGCAGCCGCGCGGACGGGGCTGCGTGGCTCTGCAGGAGTGCGCCGCCCGTCGTGAGCTCCGGTGGCGTCACGACGGGCGGCGAGG
>CAZQHA010000379.1:0-4510 GCA_964592795.1 uncultured Planctomycetaceae bacterium
GCGCTCGCGACGACGACGACGGTCGACATCCTGCGCAAGCCACGCAGCGAAGACGCCGAGGTGCGCGTCACGAAGTGGGGGACGGTCGCGTTCGGCGTGATCGCGCTGGGGTTCGCGGCGCTGTTCTCGCTGTTCGAGAACCTCATCCAGGCCGTGAACATCCTCGGCTCGCTCTTCTACGGCACGATCCTGGGCATTTTCCTCGTCGCGTTCTTCGTACGAAGCGTGCAAGGCAGCGCGGTCTTCTTCGCCGCGCTGGTCGCCCAAGCGACGATCTTCACGATCCACTTCTCGGGGATCGAGATCGCCTTCCTCTGGTACAACCTGATCGCTCCGGCGATCCTCGTCGTGCTGGCGATCGCCCTGCAGGCGCTGATCCCCAAGGCTCGCGGGGACGTATGACGCCGGCGCGCGCGATTGCTTAGAATCCGCGCACCATGAAGCTCAACATCCTCAGCGCATCGCTTTTCGCCCTGTCCACGATCGCTCTCGTCCCGAGCGCGACCGCCGCCCCGCTCCAGACCAAGATCGACTTCCCGCAGGCCAGCCCCGCGGCGACCGTCACGCAGCGCTTCGGCCTGACCGACGTCTCGATCGAGTACTCCCGTCCCAGCGTCAAGGGTCGCAAGATCTTCGGCGAGCTCGTCCCGTTCGGCGCCGTGTGGCGCACCGGCGCGAACGCGGCGACCAAGATCACGTTCAGCACCGACGTCAAGTTCGGCGAGCAGAACGTGCCCGCGGGCGAGTACGCGCTCGTCACGATCCCGAACGCGAGCGAGTGGACCGTGATCCTGAACAAGTCCACTCAGGACTGGGGCACGTACGCGTACGACGAGAAGAACGACGTGACGCGCGTGAAGGTCAAGCCGGTCACGCTGTCCGAACCCGTCGAGACGTTCACGATCGGCTTGAACAACATCACCGGCAACTCGGCGGTGCTCGCGCTCGCGTGGGACAAGACGCTCGTCCCCGTGAAGCTCACGGTCGACGTCGCCGGCGTGATCGTCCCGCAGATCCAGGCCGCGATGAAGGGCGAGGGCAAGAAGCCCTACTTCCAGGCGGCGATGTTCTATTACGAGAACGACCTCGACCTGAAGCAGGCGATCGCGTGGATGGACGAGGCGGTGAAGGAGCAGCCCGACGCGGTGTGGGTCGTCTACCGCCGCGGGCTCCTGCTCGCGAAAGCGGGCGACAAGCAAGGCGCGCTCGCCGCGGCGAACAAGGCGAAGGAGCTCGCGGCGAAGGCCGGGGGCGAGCTGGGCGGCGAGTACACTCGTCTCTCCGAATCGCTGATCGCCAAGCTGAAGTGAAATAAGCGACGAGGGAGCTCGCAGCGCGCCACGCCATGATGACCCATTTCCTTCCCATCGTGTTCGCGTTGTCGGTCTCCCCCGGAGCCCAATCGTGCGAGGCTCCGGCGAGCTTCGAGAAGCTGCGCTCGCTCGAGCTCGCCTGTCTCGACGGCCGAACGGCCGATCTCGGCGAGCTCGTCCCCGGCTTCGCGCGGGGCGAGCTCGTCGTCTTGTGCATGACCGAAGTCGGCTGCCCGATCGCCGGTCGGCTCGCGCCGCGACTCGACCGCATGGCGCAGGAGTTCGGGTCACGCCGCGTGCGTTTCGTCGCCATCGACTCGAGCGCTCAGGACTCGCTCGACGAGATCGCGCACGAGTCGTCCGAGCTCGATCGCACGATCCCCGTGTTCAAGGATCCGCGTCAGGAGCTCGCGCGCGCGCTCGACGCGCGCACGACGACCGAGACGTTCCTGTTCGACGGGAGCGGACGACTGCGCTACCGCGGCGCGGTGGACGATCAGTACTCGGTCGGCGCGGCGCGGCCGGCGCCGACGCAGAGCTACCTGGCGCAAGCGCTGAACGCCGTCCTACGAGGCGAGGCACCCGCGTCGGCGACGACCGCCGCGCCGGGTTGCCTGCTGACGTTCGTGCCCGAAGCCGAGCTCGACGACGCCCCGACGTACTCGCGCGACGTCGCGCCGATCCTGCGCGCGCGTTGCGAATCGTGCCACCGCCCGGGTCAAGTCGGTCCGTTCTCTCTCCAGTCGTACGACGACGTGAAGGGGCGCGCGAAGATGATCGCGTCCGTGCTCGGCGACGGGATCATGCCGCCGTGGAACGCGGACGCGAAGTTCAACGGCGTGTTCGCGAACGAGCGCCGGCTGCGGCCGGCCGAGAAGGAGAAGGTGCTGCGCTGGATCGCCGAAGGCATGAAGCGCGGCGATCCCGCGCAGGATCCGGAGCCCGCGAAGTGGCCCGAAGGTTGGTCGATCGGCACGCCCGACGTCGTGCTGACGCCGGAGATCGACGCGGCGACCGGCAAGCCGCTTCCCGCGGGAGGCTTCGCCGTGCCGCGCGAGGGCGTCGTCGAGTACCAGCACTTCCTCTTGAAGACGGACTATCCCGAGGATCGCTGGATCCAAGCGCTCGAAGTCAAGCCGGGCGCGCCCGACGTCGTGCACCACGTGCTCGTCGCGATCCAGGGACCGGGCGGCGACATCGACGAGCGCACCTACGTCGCGGTGTACGTTCCCGGCGACACGCCGTCCGTGTATCCGAAGGGCTACGCGAAGCGTCTGCCGAAAGGCGCGACGCTCGTCTTCCAGCTGCACTACACGCCGAACGGCAAGGAGCGCCGCGATCTCTCGAGCGTCGCGCTGATCTTCGCGAAGGAGCCGCCCGAGTTCGAGGTGATCACCGACTCGGTGATCAACAAGGACTTCGTCGTTCCCGCCGGTGCCGAGAACCACGAGGTGCGCGCCGAGCGCGTCCTCGAGCAGGACGTCGGCGTCGTCGCGCTCTTCCCGCACATGCACAAGCGCGGGAAGGACTTCCGCTACGTCGCGCACTTGCCCGGCGGCGAGAAGCAAGAGCTCCTCTTCGCGCACTACGACTTCGCGTGGCAGGAGTCCTACCTCTACCCCGATCCGCTGTTCCTGCCGGCCGGGACGAAGCTCGAGTGCGTCGGGCACTTCGACAACTCGAGCCAGAATCCGAACAACCCCGATCCGAAGGCCGCGGTCCGCTGGGGCGAGCAGACCTTCGAGGAGATGTTCATCGGGTACTTCGACACGGTCGTGCCGCTCGAGTGAAGCTCCTCGAACTCGTCCTCGCGCTCGCGTGCGTTCCGGCGACGGCTCATGCGCTCGCCGCTCAAGGCGGGCACGCAGCGATGGTCGGCGGGCCGACGGTCTATCCCAACCTCACGCCGACGGATGTGAACGTCCCGTGGGGCACCGGTCCGAATCAGGTGCTCGACGTCCTCGCGCATCCGTCCGGCTCACCGGGCCGATCGGTGGTGTTCTTCCTGCACTTCGGCTGCGGCGTCGCGGGCGACCACAAGCAGCCCTGGCTCTCCGCGAGCGGCGGCGGCAACGCGCTCGCGTGGTACCTCACCGAAGACCGCAGCCGGCACCTGCCCGTCAAGTTCGACTTCGTGTCGGTCAACTACGAGAAGTTCGACTGGCGCGTGCCGACGCCCGTGCAGCACATCGCGCCGTGGGTGCCCACGGACAACCCGACGCTGTATCCGCAGAACGTGACGCAGCTCGTGACGCTGTTCGCGTGGGCGACCGCGCACGCGAGCGAGTACGGCTGGGATCCCTCGCGCTTCCACTTGATGGGCGTGTCCCACGGCGGCGCGCTCGCGATGCTCGCGCGGCTGCAGCACTCGGTGCCGGTCCGGTCGTTGATCGTCGAAGGTCCGATCCCCGACTTCCGCGATCCCAAGATCGTGTGGCAGGTCGGAGAGGGCTTCTACGGCACCGGCAACCAACCGGCGTGGAACGCGATCCCCGACTCGCAGAAGCGCGCGCTGTCCGCGATCCTCGCCTTCCAGTTCGGCCAGCCGGCGACGTATGCGCCGATGTACATCCTCAATGCGAACGTCGGCGACGGCTCGACGCCGTACGGCTTCTGGCCGAACGGGAGCTACCACGACATCGCGCAGTGGGTCCAGCTCAAGGGCATGCTCCAGATGACCGTGCCGAGCTCGAGCTGGAAGGCCGAGTCGTACGAGCGCCTCTACTGGGAGACCGCGACCACCGGCGTCGCGGTTTCGCGGCGCGTGTACGAGTTCATGGTCGCGCATCAGTAGCTCGTGTCCCATCGGAACGCCGCACCCTGCAAGCTAGAATGCTCGCCCGATGGTGCGGATCACGAGCGAGAACCACGCGCTGCTGGCGGACCTGAACGAGCCCCAGCGCGACGCCGTCACCCACGGTGAAGGTCCGCTCCTGATCCTGGCCGGTCCGGGCTCGGGCAAGACGCGCGTGATCACGCGCCGGATCGCGTGGCTCGTCACCGAGGGCGGCGTCCGGCCGTCCGAGATCCTGGCGATCACGTTCACGAACAAGGCCGCGCGGGAGATGAGGGAGCGCGTGGAGAAGCTGATCCCGATGCAGGGCCTGTGGATCGGGACGTTCCACGCGATCTGCGCGCGGATCTTGCGGCGCGAGATCGAGGTCCTGCCGGGCTACACGCGCGACTTCACGATCTAC
>CAZQHA010000380.1:0-4493 GCA_964592795.1 uncultured Planctomycetaceae bacterium
GGCATGTCGATCGCGAGCGGCGTCGCCATCGAGAGCGGAGGGCGCGTCAACGCGTCCGAGACCGTGTCGTGGGCGCGGTTCGTGTGGTAGTACGCCGTGACCTGCGCCGTCGGACCCTCGATGGCGCCCGCGGGGTTGACGAGCAAGTCCGCGAAGAGCGCCGGTGTCGTCGCGCTCGTCGTCGCACGCGCTTCGGACCAACGCGGGTCGAGATCCTTGACGCGTGCGTATCGGCCGCGCAAACGCGTCGAGATCGACGGGCTGGCCCCGTCGGCCCAAGGGAACGCGTATCCGCCGGCCGCGTCGGCGAAGCCCATCGCGGACGCGCCCGGCAGGAACAGGTTCCAGGCGAAGATCTCGCCGTCGCCATCGTTCGCGACGAACGCTCCGCGGCCGCACGTCGACGCCGCGCGCGGCGCCTCGTCGCGCGTCGCGTTGGCCGTGAGTCGCATGAGCGAGCCGCCCGCGACGTCGAGCAGATCGATCTCGAGGTCGCCGTCCTCGTCCGTCACGTACGCCACGCAGCCGCCCGCGCTCGCGTACGAAGGGCTGTGCTCGTCGGCGTCGCTCTCGGTGAGGCGTCGCAGCGAGCTCCCGTCGGACGTGCCTTCGAAGATGTCGCGCGCGGGCAGTCGACGGCGTGCGACGTGACCGGCGCCGGCCAAGGGCCCCGTGCTCGTCGTGTGGAAGGGCAGCGAGGAGAGATCCTCGGGCGCGACCGGATCGGACGACGCGGCCGACGCGAACACGACGCGCAGTCCGTCGGCTTGGATGTCCGGTTGCGTGTCGTCGACCGAGTTCAACGTGATGCGCGTGAACTCGGTGCCCGCGGGCGTGATCGTGCACACGTCGGCGTCGCCGTCGCTCCACGACACCCATGCGATCCGTGAGCCGTCCAGGGCGATGCGCGGGCTGGCGTCCAGCGTCGAATCGATCGTCAGCGCGACCGGCGCCGGGGCGGCGACGAGCAGGGTCGCGAGCTCCGCGTCACCGCCGGCCTCCGTGATGTACGCGACGCGCGTGCCGTCGCCGGAGAGCGAGGGAGAGTGATCCGCGACCGAGTTCGACGTGAGCGGCGTCAGCCCGGTGCCGTTCGATTGAATCGCCCACAGCTCCTCGTCGCCGCCCACACGCGACACGAACACGATGCGCGAGCCATCGGCGCTGATCGCCGGCGAGTGATCGTCGACCGAGTTCGAGGTGAGCTGCAGCGCGCCACTGCCGTCGCTCGACGCGGTCCACAGCTCGCGATCGCCGTCGCACGAGGAGATCCATGCGACGCGTGTCCCGTCCGAGCTCATCGCGACCTGCGCGTCGCCGCAGGCGTTGTCGGTGATGCGCACGAGCCCGATGCTGCGGTCGATCGCGGACACCTGGACGTGCTGCATCGGAAGCAGCGCCGGCGGACCCGAGACGAGCGTCGTGATCGGACGGCCGCGCCCGTCGACGAATCCGGCCAGGCCGTCGACGACGGTGGAGCGGATGTCGCGCACCGTGCCGTCGACTCCATCGACGGTCACGGCCCACTGGTCGCGTGCACGCGACGGATTCCAGACGAAGACGCTCCAGACCGGACGGAGTTCTCCACCGTCGTCCACGAGCTCTCGCGCCGGAGCGGATGCCCACAGACGCCGCGCGTCGGACGAAGGGATCGAGGAACGCGCCAGCTCCGCCGCGTCTTCCCGCACGACCTCGAACTCGCGCACGCTCGTTTCGCGACGGATCCCGCGCGCTCGAACGGAGAGGAGATCGCCGCTGTCGGTCCACGTCAGCTCCGCGCGGCTACCCCGAACCGGGAGCTCGCCGACGCGCTGCTCGAACTGAACCACGTGAATGCCCGCGACGTGGCTGTGGTGGGTACGCGCGAACCGCGGTCGTGCACCGAGGAGCTCGTCGGCGGCGGCGAGCACCTCGAGCGACGCGCGCTCGGCGGCGTCGGCGTCGCTCAACGCTCCGGCGGCGCGTGCGGCGCCGGTGACGTCGATCTCGCCCGCGCCCGCACGGACCAGCTCGAGCCCTGGTCCCGTTCGGGCGGTGAAACGAGCCCACTCCGAGCTCGACGACTGCGCGTGGAGCGTGGCGGCGAAGCTCAGAACGGGAATCGAAGCGAGCACGGCAAGAAAACGCGCGGAGGTCTTCATGGCAGGTTCCTCGGAAAACACTCCCGGAGCGGAACCTGCCGGCGAAATGTGACCGGATTCCGGAGGAGTCCGGTCGACTTCTCGAGATCCGGGATCCGTGCCTGCGCAGCCGCGGCCGCCGAGAAGCTCTCGCAATTCAAATCGACAATTGCAGCCGCTTTCTCGACGATCCGGAGTACAAGCCATTCATGACAGATCCGGATCGCAAGCCGAAACGCATGACAGCGGCTCAGATCGAGGGCTACCGCGACCGATTGCGCGAGATGATCAAGCGATCCAAAGCGACGAACGCGAAGGCCAATGCGCCGACCGCGAAGGCACGCGGCAAGTCGCCCGGGACTCCACGCAAGGAGCCCGCACCCTAGTTCGATCATTGGCTGCGAGGTGCTCGGTAGTTTCCCGATGCGCGGATGCGATCGAGCTCGGCAGTCCGCGCAATGTCGCGTAGCGCGTCACGATTCGAGTGATCCGCGCGTCGATCCACGATAAATCTTCGAATCACGGCCGGGGCGCTCACGAAGCGTGCTACAAGCCATGTGGCTTCCATCGCCGGCAGAACGCGCACGAACGGTCTAGCGCAGCATGGCCTCGCGACAAGCGAAGAGCCGCATGAGCACGAGCGCGAAAGAGGGGCTGATTCTTTTCTTGGTCGGCGCGAGCTTCGTCGTCGTGATGCCCTGGGCGATGCATGCGTCGCGCAACGCCAACGAACCACGGGTTCCTCCGGCGACCGTCGAGTCGACGATCGCGCCGGAGACACGCCCCGCTCCCGATCGCAGTCCCGCGACCAGCACGGTCCGGACCGACGCGGTGGAGCCGGCGGGCGACGGCCGCTGACGCGACCGCACACGAACATGCGAGCGGATCGCATCGCACGATCGAAGATCGACCAGGCAACGCAAGGGAAACGAACTCCATGACGACCAAGCTCTACGTGGGCAATTTGAGTTTCAGCACGACCGAGGATTCGCTTCGCGCCGTCTTCTCGGAGAACGGCCGCGTCGTCCAGGAAGTGAAGATGCCGAGCGATCGGGAGACCGGTCGCCCGCGCGGCTTCGCGTTCGTCCAGATGGGATCGGCAGGCGACGCGGCGGCCGCGATGTCGGCGCTCGACGGCAAGGAATTCGAGGGCCGAACTCTCAAGGTGAACGAGGCGCAGGCGCGCGTCGAGCGCTCGGGCGACTCGCGGCCGGGCGGCGGCGGTGGACGCCAGTGGCGCTACTAGCGCGCAGGGTTCCCTCCTCGACGAGTCGGTCCGCGACCGGCACTCAATCGAAGACCTCGCACGCGCGCTGTGAAGCGCGGGCGATGGCAAGAAAGGCATCCCAATGATTCGAAACGTATTGAGCCGGCGGCAGCGCCCCTCATGGACATCCGACCGCTGGCACGTCGTTCACGCTCGGTGGAACGGCGAGTCCTTGGACGCCGCGACGTTCGAGCGATCCATCGTCAGCGAGCACGACGATCGTGACGCCGCGCGCCGCGCCGCCGACGAACTGGGCGCATCGCTCAGCGAATCGATGGACCTTCGGCCCGAGACCGCCCGCGATCAGTTCTTCGTGCGCCCGCCGTCGTTCAAGTCGCTGAAGCAGGCGCGGTACATGCGCGTGCCGGACGCGACTTAGAGACTTCCGCGACGGTCGTCCCCGGCGCGTGGGCGCCGTCGCGCGGCGACCGTCAGCTCGCGCCGCTTTCCGCGGAGCGGATCGAGACCGCTCCACCGCGCAGGAAATCGATCAGCGCGCGCGCGTCCTGCTTGGGCGAGCCGCTGAGCAGCTCGGCCGCCGCGATCGCCTTCTCGGGCGGCGGAGCGTCGCCCGTCGCGGCCTGTGCGAGCAGTCCGAACGTGTGCTCTTCTCCGAACGTCTGGCCCCGCAAGGGCACGACCGAGTCGGACACGCGTTCGAGCGCGACGTTGAGGCACTGCGCGAGCTCGATCGCGTCGCGTGGGGCTACCTGCCTTCCGTCGGCGCGGTAGTACGCGAAGCGGTCGCCTTTCGCGGTCTCGCGCGCGGGACGCGCGACGGTGCCCAGCGGCTTCCAACCGCTCACGGCTGCGAGATCGAGCGCGCACAGCCACAGGTCCGTATCGACCCGCAAGGTCTGCCCGTCGGAACGTACGAACACGTGGTGCATGGACTACCTCCGAGCTTGGTTCAGGCGGGCCTCGGCGTCGCGACGTCGATGCGCGAACCGAATGGATGGACGGGCGTCGAGCTCCGGCGCGGTCGCGCGGAGCCTTCGGCGACGCGGCGAGGCGCGCCGCGGCCGGCGTCGCGCGGGCGAGCGTTGCGCGCCGCGCGCGGAGCGGGCCGCGGCGTTCGCGATCCGTCGCGGCCGCGCGAGCCACGT
>CAZQHA010000381.1:0-4479 GCA_964592795.1 uncultured Planctomycetaceae bacterium
CGGGCAACGTGCGCGAGCTCGAGAACGCCGTGCAGCGCGCGATCGCGCTCGCCGGATCGCGCTCCGAGCTCGCGCAAGAGGATCTGCTCCCGCAGGACTCGCGCTGGCGCGGCGCGGTCGAGGTGCCCGAGGAAGTGCGTCCGCTGCGCGAGGTCGTGCGCGCCGCCGAGGTCGCGCACATCCAGCGCGCGCTCGAGATGACCGGCGGTCATCGCTCGCAGACCGCGGACATCCTGGGCATCTCGCGCAAGGTGCTGTGGGAGAAGATCCGCGACTTCGGGATCGAAGTCCCCGGCGGGAACGAGAGCGAGCCGTGAGCGCACGCCGGGCGGGCGCGACGCCGCTGCCCGAGTTCGAGCTCGAGCCGGGGACGCGGGTGATCGCGGACTTGCACCTCGACGCGGCGGCGCCGGATTCGTGCCGCGCGTTCGTCGAGTGGACGCGCGCGCTCGCGGATGTGCCGACGCTCGCGATCCTCGGCGACCTTTTCGACGTGTGGGTGGGCCCGGCGCAAGCGCGGATGAGCGGCGCAGCGATCGTCCTCGACGCGCTCAGCGCACGGACTCGCGCGGGGACTCGCATCATCGTCGTACCGGGCAACCGCGATTTTCTGCTCGACGTGTCGTTCGAGTCGCGAACGGGCGCCGTGATCGCGCCCGAGGGCTTCGTCGGCCGCATCGGGTCGACACGCGCGCTGTTCGTGCACGGCGACACGCTGTGCACGCGCGACGTCAACTACCAAAGACTCCGCCGCGCGCTGCGGTCTCGCCCCGTGCAGTGGCTCGGACCGCGCTTGCCGCTGTGGGCCGGCACCGCGATCGCGCGGCGACTGCGGCGCGCCTCGATCCAGGCGATCGCGGAGAAGCTTCCGGACGAGAAGTCCGTCCAACCGTCCGCGGTGGTCGACGTCGCTCGCGCGCACGGGGTCGAAGTCGTCGTGTGCGGTCACGCGCACGCGTTTCGCGACGAAAGGCTCGAGAACGGCGTGAGATGGATCGTGTTGGACGCGTTCGGAGGCTCCCGCGATCTCTTGCGCGTTCTCGCTCGCGGAGCAATCGACACCGAGTCGTCGAAGCTACTCCAGTAGCGCGCGCGTCGCGGCGAGCTCGCTGCGCGCGCGTGCGACGTCCGGGTGAGTCGGTGGAAGGGTCGCGTCCCGCGCCGCCACGACGCGCTCGAGCAGGGCACGCGCGCCTTCGAGATCCCCGAGTTCGCGCAGCGAGAGCGCGAGCTCGAATCGCGCCGCTTGCAGATCAGGATGCTCCTCGGGAAGCGTGCGCGTGCGGACCTCGACCACCGGCTCGGTCAGCGCCCGAGCGCTCGTCGCGTCACCCAGCCTGCGCAACGTGATCGCGAGGCTGAGACGCATTCGCTGCAGGTTCGGGTGGTCCGGTGGCAGCGTCCGCTGGCTCGCGGCGAGCGCGGCCTCGCCCAGGCTGCGCGCGCCCGCGAGGTCGCCCTGCTCCCGTAGAACTTCCGCCATCGATTCACGCGCCGCTTGTAGCGCGGGATGATCGGGCGGCAGTGTGCGCGCGTACACGTCGAGCACTTTCGCGAACAGATCGCGAGCACCCGGCAGGTCGCCCTGTTTGTAGAGGATGCGGCCGAGGTTGAGCCGGGCGGCCTGCAGATCGGGATGGTCCGGCGGGAGAGTCCGCTCGAGTGACGCGACGCTGTCCTGCGCGAGGTCGCGCGCGGATCTCGGCGCCGGTTGCTCCGCCGGAACCGGTTCCGCTGCCGGTGGCCGACTCTTGCAGCCGGACATCGCGGCGGAGACGAGCAGCAAGACCAGAAGTCGACCCACGGAGACCGTTATAGGGGCCGTGCGATGCGGAGCGAAGCTCGATGGCTCAGCTCGAGCCACGTCCCCGCTGGGCGTGCCGCACGCGCAGCTGCCCGCACGCCGCATCGCTCTCGACGCCGCGCGACCAGCGCACGGTCGCGACGATCCCGGCCGTCCGCAGCACGTCGTGGAACTCCGCGACCGCGGCGCGGGACGGACGGCGGTAAGGGCTCTCCGACACCGGATTGAATGGGATGAGATTCACGGTCGCGCGCCGGCCGCGCAGCCTGGCGGCGAGCCGTTCCGCGTGTCCGCGGCTGTCGTTCTCGCCGCCGAGGAGCACGTACTCGTACGTGATCTCGCGGCCCGTCTTCTCGAACCAGTCGTCGCCGGCGGCGAGCACTTCCTCGATCGGCACGCCCGCCATCGCCGGCACGAGCACGTCCCGCTGCTCTTGATCCGGCGAGTGCAGCGAGATCGCGAGCTGGAAGCGCGGCTTCGTCGGCGCGATCTTTCGCAAGCGTTCCGGGAATCCGACCGTCGACACGGTGATCTTGCGCGCGCCCAGGCCCATCTCGTCGTGCACGACGTCGAGGGCCTCCGCGAGCGCCTCGTAGTTGAGCAACGGCTCGCCCATGCCCATCACGACGCTCCGCGCCAGCGAGCCGATCGCGCGGCCGCGCACGTACTGCTCGACGATCTCGTGGCTCTTCAAGTTGCGCAGGAGGCCCAGCGCGCCCGACGCGCAGAACGGACACGCGACCGGACAGCCGACCTGCGTCGACACGCACAGCGTCGCGCCCGCCTCGTCGGGCGCGTCGTTCTCGTCGAGCGAGGGCATGTGCACCATCTCGACCGTCGCGTCCTGCGCGCTCTTGCCGCGGTCGAACTCGATCAGGAGCTTCGTCGTGTGGTCCGCCGCGACCGATCGATCCACTTCCCGTCCGGCGAGGATCGGGGCCTCTTCGCGGAGCGCGGCGCGCAGCGAGCTCGGCAGCGACGTCATCGCGTCGTACTCGAGGATGCCCTTCGCGAGCACGTTCTCGCGCACGATCTTGGCGTGGAACGGCCGGCCGCCGTGCGCGGCGCACAACGTTGCGAGCTCTTCCTTCGAGAGCGCGAGCAAGGGCCTCCGCTCCTTCGACTCGCTCGCGCTCACGTCGGGCTCGACGTCCGCCGCAAGCGCTCGGCGACCTCGGCCGCGACGCGCCGCGCGTCCGCGAGCGACGGCGGGTTCGCGCCGCCGACGCTGCGGTGTCCGCCGCCGCCGTACGTCTCCATGATCTCGCCGATGTGCGCGTCGGGCGGCGGCGGGTTCCAGGGGTTCTCGCCGGCCGACACGTGATAGCCCGAGCGCGTCGGGATCACGCCCACGGAATACTGGCACTCGGGATGGTGGTAGAACGCGGCGAAGCGCTCGCGGCGGATCTGATTCGACGACGCGTCGTAGAGCAGCACGCCGCCTTTCTTCGAGAGCACTGTGGGCGGGAACTGCTCGAGCGCGCGGTCGCGGTTCCGCGCGGCGCGCTGGTGGGCGCGCTCCACGTCCTCCCGCGCGGCGACCTCCGCGAGCGTGCCCGTCTTCATCGCGCCGACGAGGTCGTCGATCCACTGGGGATTCGGCGCGACCGTGAGCGCCCGCGCGATCCGCAGCGCCGGCTCGTCGCCGAACACGGCTTGATCGACGCTCGTGTAGCGCGCCGCGTCGACGATGTCCGACCAGCGCGCCATCTCGTCGAATCGAGACTCGACGGCGTAGCCCCAGTGCTCCTGCGCGTGTCGCAGGATGAGCGGGGGACACGACGGGGAGCTCTCGTCCCACTGCCAGCGGTCGCTGGGGCGGTACTGCGCTCGCAGATCCTCGGAGAGGAACGTCGTCGGGTGGTGGTCGAACCAGTACTCCGCGCGCGGGTGGAAGTGGAAGTCGACGATCGCGAAGCGCTTGCCGGCCTCGAAGTCGATCCAGTTCTCGCGCTGGTCGTAGTTGACGCTCTGCCAGGACACGCGCTCGCCGCGACCCTCCAGGATCGTCGCGAGCACCGCGGCCGACACCATCCCGTCGAAGTCGCGATGGTAGTGGATGCGCAAGGATCCGTCGGTCGCCATGGCGTGAGGATAGCTCCCGAGCGCGGAGAGTTTCGCACGGAAGCGCGGGAATCGACTCGCTCGACTCGAGAGCGGATTCAAGAGCCGAGCGGCCGTCGCGGCGGTGTCGCGCGAGCCTTGTCGATTTGCCTCGCTGCGCGAGGAGGCGCTATCGATTCGCCCTCGCTGCGCGAGGGCTTAGGCGCTCTCGCGTTCGCGCGCGGAATCGTCGGTACCCGGCGCTTCGAACTCGTCGGCGTCCTCTTCGGCACCCGACTCCGCGACGAGCCCTCGCGCGAGGCTCTTCTTCTTGCGCACGACGTCCTCGTCGACGACGAAGGCCGCCTGATCCTTGCGCGAGGGAAGTTCGTAGAGGATGTCCAGCAGGAGGTCCTCGAGGATCGACCGCAGCGCGCGCACGCCGGTCTCGCGCTCGAGCGCGATGTCCGCCACGGCCTCGAGCGCGCCGGGCGTGAAGGTCAGCGTCTTGCCGTTCATCTCGAAGAGGCGCTGGTACTGGCGCACCAGCGCGTTGCGCGGCTCGGTGAGGATGCGCACGAGCGATCCGCGGTCGAGCGTCTCCAGCGTCGCGACCACCGGCAGCCGTCCCA
>CAZQHA010000382.1:0-4464 GCA_964592795.1 uncultured Planctomycetaceae bacterium
GCGGGCCTCGCGACGACCGCCGCCGCGCACGGTGAAGTGCAGCGCCGCAGCTTCCCGGCGTCATTCGGCGGGAACTACCGAGCCGGCGGGTTCGAGCGCGCGCTCGCCCTCGATCTCCCCGCGCAGGGACGGCGACTGCGCGACGAATCGGTGGCGCTGTGCTCCGCGGATCCGTGCCCGCCCGGCCAGCGCTCGCTGATCCTCCTCGGCAGCCAGCTGATGCTGCAGATCCACGAGTCGGTCGGGCACGCGAGCGAGCTCGACCGGGCGTGTGGACACGAGGTCGACCTCGCGGGCTCGTCCTTCGCGTTGCCGGGCGCGCTCGGCACGCTGCGATTCGGCTCGCCGATCGTGAACCTCGTCGCCGACTCGACGATCGACGGCGGGCTCGACACGCGCGGCTTCGACGACGAGGGCGTGCGCTCGCAGCGCTGGCACATCGTCAAGGACGGCGTGTTCGTCGGCTACCACACCTCGCGCGAATGGTCGGCCGCGATCGGCGAGCGCGAGAGCCGCGGCGCCGCGCGCGCGGAGAGCTGGTTCCATCCGCCGATCGTGCGCATCACGAACCTCTCGCTCGAGCCGGGCGATTGGACGCTCGATCGCTTGATCGCGGACACCGAGGACGGCGTGCTCTGCGACACGACCAAGATGTGGTCGATCGACCAGCGGCGGCTCAACTTCCAGTTCACGACCGAGATCGGCTTCGAGATCAAGAACGGGAAGCTCGGCCGGATGCTGCGCGATCCGACGTACCAGGACACGACGCCGCGCTTCTGGGGCGCGTGCGACGCGATCTGCGACGCGAGCCATTTCGAGCTGTGGGGCGTGCCGAACTGCGGCAAGGGGAACCCGATCCAGCTCGCCGAGATGAGCCACGGGGCCGCGCCGGCTCGGTTCCGCGGCGTGACGTTCGTCGGTTGACCTGCGAATATGCCGGCGTCGCGTGCGAATCGGCGCGCTCGCATCCCTTGTCCCCACACGAGGAGCTCCCGATGAAGTCCGCGGTAGTGCTCACACTCGCTCTTTCCGCCTGCTCGCAGGCCTTCGCCATCGAAGGCTCGGGCGTCGAGACCAGCCAGACCCGTGCCGTCGAATCCTTCCGACGAGTGCGCGTCGAGGGCTCCGGCGAGGCGGTCGTGACGGTCGGAGAGAAGCAGAAGGTCACCGTCGTCTGCGACGACAACCTGATCGACCGCGTCGGCACGCGCGTGGTCGATGGAACGCTCGAGCTCGGGCTCGAGCGCGGCCGTTACTCCTTCAGCAAGGGACTGCGGTTCGAGATCGCCGTCCCCGAGCTGGCCGGCGCCTCGATCGCGGGCAGCGGCGACATCCGGATCGCCGGCCTCGACGCCGAGGCATTCGACGTATCGATCGCCGGCTCGGGGGATGTCGAGGCGGAGGGCCGCGCGGACCGCGTCGAGGTCGACATCGCGGGCTCGGGCAACGCGGCGCTCTTCGCGCTCGCGGCGCGTGCCGCGGACGTGCGGATCGCGGGCAGCGGCGACGTCCACATCCGCGCGTCGGAGAGTCTGGTCGCGAAGATCATGGGCAGCGGCAGCGTCCGGTACCGCGGCGACCCCGAGGTGAAGCGGTCGATCGCCGGATCGGGCGAAGTCGTCAAGGACAAGTAACGCGACGCGGACTCGCGCGCGTATGCGCGATCCGTCGCGAAGGCGCCGGACGCGGCGCTTGCCCGCGTGCTCGAGCGGCAGTGAAATCTTCGTCTCGCGCGCGCGAACTCGCGCAACCGAACCCCACACGTTTCCTCACGCATCCTCGTCCGAGGCCCCCCATGAAATTCCGTGCTCCGTTCCTGGCCCTCGTTCTGGCCTTTTCCGCGCTGTCCAGCGGCTGCGTCATCCACATCGGCGGCGGCGCCGACTGGGACTGGGACGACGGCCACGACTGGCACGAGTTCGATTACGCCGACGTCGACACCACCGAGGTGCGGACGGTCGACGACTTCAAGAGCGTGGAGGTCAACGGGTCGACCGACGTCGACGTGCGCGTCGGCGAGACGACGAGCGTCGCGGTGACCGGAGACGCGAACCTTGTCCAGCAGCTCGAGACGGAGGTCGTCGACGGCCGGCTCGTGATCGGCCTCAAGCCCGGCAAGTACCGATCGGGCAAGAACCTCAAGGTGACGGTGACGACGCCCGCCCTGACGGCCGTCGCCGTCAACGGCAGCGCGGACGTCGCCATCAGCGGGCTCTCGGGCGGCGAGTTCGAGACGCGCATCGCCGGATCGGGCGACATCAGCGCGCGCGGCGAGGTCGAGGCGCTGAGCGCATCGATCGCCGGCTCGGGCGACCTGAAGCTCGGAAACCTGCACGCGCGCGCGGCGTCGGTGCAGATCTCCGGCAGCGGCGACGCGTCGGTCTACGCGAGCGAGTCGCTCTCGGTCGCGATCCAAGGCAGCGGCGACGTGCGCTACCAAGGCGATCCGAAGGTGACCGCGAGCATCGCGGGCTCCGGCAACGTCCGGAAGAACTGATCACGCGCGGCGACCACGGCGCTTGATCGCGCATCGGCGCGGGCTATCGTCGTTCGTCGAGTGACGAATCCGAAACCGGCGCGCGCGACGACCGCGCGCTTCGTGTGGGGCCTCGCCGCGTTCGCCTTCGCGGTCCGCGTCGGCGCGATGTGGGCGATCGACTCGCCGCACGAGCTCGGCGCGCGATCCGCCTGGACCTTCGGGTACGAGGCGTCGACGATCGCGCGCTCGCTCTCCGAGGGGCTTGGGTTCTCGAACCTGTGGATGCGTCCGGAGAGTCCTTGGGACCAGCCCTCCGGCGCGACCGGATGGCTGCCGCCGGTCTATCCGGCGCTGCTCGCGGGGATGATGACGCTCGCCGGTGGCATCACTCCAGCGCTCGCTGCGTGGCTCTTCGTGGTGCAGGCCGCGCTCTCCGCCGCGACGTGCGCCGCGATCGTGGCGCTGGGCGCGGCGATCGGCGAGGCGCGCGTCGGTCGGATCGCGGGCGTCGTGTTCGCGCTGTACCCGCTCTCGATCTGGAACGCGGTGCACACGGTGTGGGACACGACGCTCGCGGCGCTGGGTTTCGCCGTGTTCACGTGGGCGCTCTTTCGTTACGGCCGCGGCCGATCGCTGAAGTCCGCGGCGCTGCTCGGCGCAGGATTCGGCGCCTTGCTGTGGATCAATCCCGCTCCGCTTTCGGTCGCTCCGCTCGCCGCGATCGTCGTGGCGCGCGGCGATCCGCGCGAGCGCTCGTGGAGCCTTCCCGCAGCCGTCCTTTTCTGCGCCGCCGCGTTCGCGGCATGCAGTCCCTGGATGCTCCGCAACGCGCGCGCGGTGGGGGCGTTCAGCCTGCGGACGAACCTGGGCGTCGAGCTCGCGGTCGGCAACAACGACCGCGCGACCGGACACTACCAGCCCGCGCTGCACCCGAGCTTCAACCCGTCGGAGTTTGCCGCCTTCCGCGCGCTCGGCGAGGTCGCGTACGCCGAACAGAGGATGAGCGAAGCGCGCGGCTGGATCGCGTCACACCCTGGACGGTTCCTGGGGCTCTCGTGGAAGCGCGCCTGGATCTTCTGGTTCGGCGAGGCGCCTTGGTCCGATCCGCGCCGCGAAGGCACGACGCGCGCGATCGCCGATCCGCAGAGCTGGATCAAGTGGGTGCAGCACGCGCTGTGCGGTCTGCTCGCGATCGCGGGGGCGATCGGACTCGCTCGGCGCTCGTTCGAGGGGCGGGTCCTGGCCGGGATCCTCGTCTGCTATCCGCTCGCCTATTACGTGACGCACTTCATGGAGCGCTACCGCTTCCCGATCGAGCCGGTCCTCGTCCTGCTCGCGACCTGGCGCGTCGTGACTTGGCTCCAGGCGCGTCGCTCTCGCTATGCTCCCGCGAATGAGCGGGACTGATTCGGGCGGCAAGCCCCTGCGGAGCTTCAAAGATCTCCTACGCGCGCGCGGCGGCGAGCCGAACGTCCAACCGTCGCCGCCGCCGACCGACGCGCGGGACCTCTCGCTCGACGACGCCGTCTCGGAGTTCGGCGAGCGCGCGCTCGACGCCACCGCGCGCGACCGGATCGTGAAGCGGCCGCCGGCGTTCGGACCGATGACGCACGGACCGAAGGTGTACCGCGACGTCGATTCGGAGGAGATGCAGCTCCTCGCGTCGTTCCGGCTGCGCACGGTGTTCCCGCCGGACGTGCGCGCCGAGGTGTCGAAGCTGCCTCGCGATCCCGATCCGGCCGACTTCAAGGGTCGCCTCGACCTGCGCGGCGAGACCATCTACACGATCGACGGCGAGGACGCGCAGGATTTCGACGACGCGATCCACATCAAGGATCTCGGCGGCGGCAAGGTCGAGGTCGGCGTGCACATCGCCGACGTCGCGCACTACGTGCGGCCCGGCACGGCGCTCGACGACGAGGCGCTCGCGCGCGCGACGAGCGTCTACGTGGCCGACCAGGTGCTCCCGATGCTGCCCGAGGAGC
>CAZQHA010000383.1:0-4460 GCA_964592795.1 uncultured Planctomycetaceae bacterium
GGAACGTGGCGATCAGGATCACCGCCGCCGACGCCGTCTCCGCCGCGAACCCGTGCACGGGTTGCAGCGCGCAGATCTTCTGGCCCATCGTCTTCACGATGCGCCAGCCGCCCATGAGCGTGCCCAGCGCGATCGCGAAGTGGCAGATGAGCACGATCCACATCGGCGGCTCGTGCGTGTCGGCGGGCAGGCGGCCCGACGCGATCAGCACGAGGAAGATGATGCCCATCGTCTTCTGCGCCTCGTTGCCGCCGTGCCCCAAGCTGTAGGCTGCCGCGGAAACGAGCTGCAGGCGCCGGAACGTGCGGCTGACGCGCATCGGGGGCGTGCGCCGCAACGCCCAGTACGTCGCGATCATCAGCGCCGCGCCCAGCACGAGCCCCAGGATCGGCGCGACGAAGATGAAGATGCCGATCTTCATGAGCCCGCCGACGATCAGCGCTTCCGGCCCCGCGGTGGCCATCGTCGCGCCCGCGAGACCGCCGACCAGAGCGTGCGACGAGCTCGACGGGATGCCGTAGTACCACGTGATCAGGTTCCACGCGATCGCGCCGACGAGCGCGGACGCGATCACCGGCAGCGTGACGAACTCGACGTGGACCGTGCCCTTGCCGATCGTCGCCGCGACATGCAGCCCGAAGCACAGGAACGCGATGAAATTGAAGAAGGCCGCCCAAGCGACCGCCGCGCGAGGCGACAGGACGCGCGTCGACACGACGGTCGCGATCGAGTTGGCGGCGTCGTGGAATCCGTTGATGAAGTCGAAGACGAGCGCGAGGCCGATGATCGACCACACCACGAGGGTGTCATGCATTCTTGAGCACGATCCCTTCGATGATGTTCGCGACGTCCTCGCAGCGGTCGGTCGCGGTCTCGAGCGACTCGATGATGCTCATCCACTTGATGACGTAGATCGGATCGGGCTTGTGCTCGAAGAGCTCGGCCAGCATGTTGCGCTCGATCCGGTCGGCCTCGTTCTCGAGCCGGTGCACCTCGCGCACCTTCTGCCGCACGAGGTCGACGTCCTTCATGTTGCGCAGCTGCGGCATCATCTCGCGGATCAGCGACGTCGAGCGGTGCAGGCAGCGCGCGAGCTCCTTGGCGCCCTCGAGCGGCCGGTCGATCTTGAAGAGCACGATGCGGTCGACCGCCGTGTCGATCAGGTCGAGCACGTCGTCGACGCGGCAGATGAGCTCGTGGATGTCCTCGCGGTCGAGCGGCGTGATGAACGTCTGGTTCAGGCGCGCGATCGTGCTGTGGGTGAGCTCGTCGCCGACGTGCTCGAGCTCCTTGATCGTGCGCGCGCGATTGGGGAGATCGTCGAAGCGTTCGAGGAACTCGACGAGCGCGCCCGTGCACGCGTGGGCATTCGTCGCGGCCTGCTCGAACAGGTCGAAGAACGCGGTCTCCTGCGTGATGATCTGGAACATGGGCGAGGAGTGGACTGCCCGTTCCGCGGGATGTCAAAGCCGTTCGCCGTCGTCGACCAAATGCTCGCGGCCTGGCATACTCTCTCGGTGGCGCGTAGCCCCCCGGCGCCGAACACCGAGAAGCTCCGGATGTCCACGAAACACGCGTCCTGCGTCGCGCGAGCGATCCGCGCGCTCGCGATCCTGATCTCCATCGGCGCCGCCGAGGCGCGCGCCGTTCCCCTCTGTCAGAGCGAACGCGGCGAAGGCGATCCGTTCGCGCTCGTCGACGATCGCACGGACGACGCCGTTCTCTCGATCGACGGCGAGCCGATCTCCAGCCGCGAGTTCGGCATGTGGCTGATCCGCACGCAGGGCGAGCGGATGGCGAAGGAGTACGCCGAGAGCTACTTCGCAGTCGACCGGGAAGCCAAGCGCCTCGGCGTGGACGTGACGCCGCAGGAGATCTCCCAGCAAGTCGAGGCCGACTTCGCCGAGCGCATCCGCGGCGCGTTCTTCGGCCGCAAGGAGGATTGGCTGCGCGAGCTCGAGCGCACGGGGCGGACCGAGTCCGGCGTGCGCGCGCAGCGCAACACCGAGTACCGCCCGTATCTGCAGGCCAAGGCGATCGCGAACATCAACCGCGTCGTGCCCGAGGAGAAGATCGTGCGCGAATGGACGCGCCTCTACGGGCGCAACGGCCGGCAGTACGACGTCCTGATGATCAAGTTCAAGGTCGTCGTGCCGACGGACCCCGACGCGACGCGCGAGGAGTGGCTCGCCGAGCGCGAAGCGCGCATGAAGGAGCAGCGCGAGAAGGCCGAGGGCGTCCGCAAGCGGCTTCTGGCGGGCGAGGACTTCGGCAAGCTCGCGGCGCAGTTCAGCGACGACGCCGACACGCGCGCGAACGGCGGTGCGCCGACGGACGGCTTCAGCCACGTCGGCTGGTTCGCGTCGTTCATGGACGGACTGGAGAAGGTGCCGGTCGGCGACATCTCGCCGCCCATGTACTCGCGCGGCGGCTACTGGCTCGTCAAGGTGCTGTCGGTCCACGAGACGCCGCTCGAGGACGTGCACGACGCGATCGAGGCCGAGCTCGTCCTCAAGGGCCCCGAGCCGGACGAGATCGGCGCCGTCCAGTCGCGATTGAAGGAAGGCGTCATGGTCAAGGTGCTGCCGAGCATGTACTCCGACCGCGAGCGCGGCGAGTGGCCGAGCGCGTTCGAGCCCGCGCTCGAGATCGACGGCGAGACCGTGCCGCGCGGGGTGTACGCGCGCTGGATCCGCGACACGATCGGCGAAACGTTCGTGCCGCTCTTCGTCGAGGAGCGCGCGGTGCAGCGCAAGGCCGGCGAGCTCGGCATCGCGGTCAGCGAAGCGGAGGTCGACGAGCGCGCGCGCGACCGGATCCAGTTCCTGATCGATTCGGGCCACAAGGGCAGCCGCGAGAGCTGGCGCACCTATCTCGCGCGCTCGGGCCGCACCGAGGATTCGTTCCTGCGCGACATCGTGTGGCGCACGCGCGTCGATCTGCTCGCCGAGAAGATCTGGATGCGCGAGCGACCGGTCACGCCCGAGCTCTTGCGCCAGTACTTCGCGAGCGAGTTCGGCAGCGACGGCCGGCGCGTCGAGGTCGCGCTGATCGCGTGCGTCTCGAAGATCGAGGCCGCCAAGCCCGACTGGACGCGCGAGCAGTTGATCGAGAAGGCGGAGGCCGCGTTCAACGCGGCGCGGGAGCGCGCACACGCGCTCGCCGAGCGGGCGCGGGCGGGCGAGGACTTCGCCGCGCTGGCCCGGGCCTCGAGCGACGATCCGACCACTCGCGACCAGGGCGGGAACGTGCCGGGACGGTTCCGCGGCGACACGTGGAACGACGAGATCGCGGCCAAGGTGCTCGCGCTCGACGCCGGCGGGATCACCGACCCGCTCGAGTTCGGCAGCGCGTGGTTCGTCTTCAAGGTGACCCAGGATCGGAAGGTCACCTTCGAAGAGGTCGAGAAGGAGCTGGCCGAGGAAGTGAAGACGCAGCGCCCCAGCAGCGCGGAGCTGGCGGGCTTCCGCAACTCCCTCGTCAAAGGGATCGAGTACGAGATCCTGCCGGGGATGTCGAAGTAGCGCGCGCGGCTCGCGCGCCGTGCGTCACTTCCCCGGCGACCCGCCGTCTTCCAGCAGGAGCGCCTCGACGGTCCAGTCCGCGAGCGCGGCCGGATTGTCGTGCCAGCGGATGCGCCCTTGCCGGTCGATCAGCACGGCGTCCGGGAACTTCGCGACCGAGTACGCACGCAGCGTCTGACCCTTGTCCATCAAGGCGACGCACGAGAGCGGCGCTTTCGCGAGCTTCGTCTGCACCGAGCTCACCGTCTGGCTCTCGCTGTGGTCGGTGACCGCGATCATCCGCAGGCCCGACGCCGAGTAGCGTTGGAAGAGATCGTTCATGAACTCGCGCTCGCGCTCGCAGTTCGGGCACCAGCTCGCGAAGAAGTAGAGGAGCACGACGTCGCCGCGCAGGCTCTCGAGAGCGACGGGCTCGCCCTGGATCCACGCCTCGACGTCGAGCGGCGGCGCGGGCTGGCCGATCTTCTCGGCGTACTCGAGCTGCCGCACGATCACGTTCGCGTCCTCGCTGCCCTTCGGCCCTTCCTTCTGGAAGCGGCGCATGTCCTCCACGGCGAGGTCGTTCTTCAGGAGGTGCCGGCGGACGGCGGCGCGGCGCTCGAGCGCCTTGCCGAAGTACTTCTCGTCGTGCGGGTAGTTGTCGATCGCGAGCGTGTACTCGAGCTCCGCCGCTTCCAGGTCGCCGAGGAAGAGCTGCGTCGATCCGCGCATGTACTGCGCGCGGCCGGCCGCGGGATCGGACGGGTGCTCGGCGACGAGGCCGCCGAACACGTCGAGCGCCTTCTGGAAGGCTTCGACGCTCTGCGGAGGCGAGCGGTGCAGCACCTGTCGATTGCGTCCCACCGCGAACCACGCGACGCCGGCTTCGGCGCGCGCTTCGCCCGCGCGCGGCGAGCTCGGGTACGTCCGCGCGAACGACTCGAACGCCGCGGCGGT
>CAZQHA010000384.1:0-2864 GCA_964592795.1 uncultured Planctomycetaceae bacterium
CGTTCCCCAAGGTGCGCGTCGCACGGCGGCTCGCGCAGAAGATGCTCGGCTTCCGCTACCTGATGGACGTGATCCCGCTCGACGCGACGCTCGTGCGCGGCAGCCACGGGCGATTGCCCGACGATCCTCGGGACGGACCGGTGTTCTTGTGCTCGCGTCCCTTCGGCGAGTGCGGGCCGGAACCGAAGCAGGGGCGAGTCGAGATGACGTCGGTGAAGGAGCGCGTGCTCGCGCTGCTCGAGCGCTCGGACGACAGGCGCTGACTCGACGCTACTTCCTGAGCTCGACGTCGGACTTGCCGTCACCCGACAACTTGAGCTTGACGAGCTCCTTCTCGTTCGCGTCGCTCAAGCTGATCCCGGCCTTCGTGTCCTGGTCGATTCCCACGACCATGCGCGACTTGCCGTTGGGATCGAGGAAGGAGAGGCCGGGATAGCCGTTGAGACCGACGTTGAGCCAGACCGAAGGCTCGTAGTTCTTCTCCGCGGGGTCGTACATGGCGAAGGTCGGCAACCCGTTCGGCCACACGGCCATCGCGATGGCCTCGCGATCCTTCCCATCCAGCGCGCACACGACCGAGTCATCGTTCAGGGTCGAGAACCCGCCTCGTTCAGTCCCTGTCTTGTCGAAGATCAACAAGCCCGAAGCGACTTCACGCCGCTCGCCACCCGGAGGATCGGGCTGCGGCGAGGCAGTACAGACGCGAAGCTCACCCGCTCGGTCGTACACGAACACGCCGCTCGCGTCGCTTCCCAAATCGCCGCCGGGTCGTCCGATGACGACTCGTTCTTTCCCGTCGTCGTCCACGACGACGAACTTCTTCGCCTTGACGAGATCCTGAACGCCCTGAAGTTTGAAGCCGGCCACGACCCAGAGGCTGCCCCCGAGTAGCGGCAAGAGAAGCAGATTGCGGTAGATGCGGTTCGTCCGCTCCAGTCGGGCCAACCGAGCGTCGAGTCCAGTTCGTTCCGAGGGTGTGCATTGCATGGCGGGGAGCTCCTCTTGCGGCTGCGTGTCGTCGCGAAGCCGCGTGATCGAAGCCCTACTACGCGAACGAATCGCGCGGCGTTCCTGATTGGACATGGAGAGCGAAGAGCTCGGAGCCCGTCACGAGTAAAGAATGATCCTTGGTGGCGTATGCTGGATCGCTCGAGTGCAACATGAAGATCTACCTCGCCGGTCCCGAAGTGTTCCTTCCCAACGCACGCGAGATCGGCCGCGCGAAGCAAGCGATCTGCGCGAAGCACGGCCTGCAAGGCTTCTATCCGCTCGACAAGGACGTCCCGCCGCGCAAGAGCAAGACAGATTGGGCGTTCGAGATCTTCCGCGCGAATCGCAGGCTGATGGACCGAGCCGACGCCGTCATCGCGAACATGACGCCGTTCCGCGGGCTCAGCATGGACGTCGGCACTTCGTTCGAGATGGGATACATGCTCGCGCGCAAGAAGCTCGTCCTCGGCTACTCGAACCTGGCGGGCACGTACATGGAGCGAGCGCGCGCAGCGCGGCGCATCCGGCCCAGAGCCAAATCGGACGTGCTGGGCCTCGCCGTCGAGGACTTCGGTCTGGGCGACAACCTCATGATGGCCGGAGCGGTGCGCGCGTCGGGGTTCGAGGTCTTCGCGACCGCGCGCAGACGACTCAACGGGCTCGAGCTGTACTCGGACCTCGAGCTTTTCGAGCGGTGCGTTCGCGCTCTCCGAGAGCGTTAGTCCGAATCGGGTGCATCGGATCGCCCGCGCGCGGCGTGTCCTCATCGAAGCCATGAAGCCGCACGCGGACGTCGCCGAGCTCCTGACGCAGACCCACTGGGTGTCGTCGTTAGCCCGCTCGATGGCGGGCAACGTGCACGCCGCCGAGGAGCTCGTCCAGGACGCGTGGGTCGCGGCGCTCGAGCATCCGCCGCGCACGGATCGTCCCGTGCGCGGTTGGCTCGCCACGGTGCTCCGACATCGCTGGCGCGACGTGCGGCGCGAAGAGTCGCGGCGCGCGGATCGCGAACGCCGGAGCTCGCGGCCGGAGTCGACCGCGGGCGTGGACGAGCTCGTCGAGCGCGCGTCGATCCAGCGCCAGCTCGTCGGCGCCGTGCTCGAGCTCGACGAGCCGTACCGTTCCACCGTGTTGATGCGGTTCTTCGAGGACCTGCCGCGGCGCGAGATCGCGCGCCGCATGAGCACGACGACGGCGACGGTCAACAGCCGTCTGACGCGCGCGCTCGAAAAGCTGCGAGAGCGTCTCTCGCGACAAGGCGGTCCCGGTGCTTGGCTTCATGTGCTCGTTCCGTTGCTCCGGGAGCCGACTCACGCTCCCACGGCATTGCTGGGAGTCGCCATGAAGTCCCTGATCGTTCCGATCGTCGCCGTCGCCTCCATCGCCGGCGGATTCGTGTGGTGGAGCTCGTCGACCGACAGTGAAGCCGCCGTGCACGCACCGCCGCCCGTCGCGGCGCTCGCGGAGACGCAGACGCCGCTCGGCGTCGATGCGCGGGAGCTCTCGCAATCGAGCGACGTCGAGTCGCACGAGCGCGCGCTCGCGATCGAATCGCCGGTGGCGCCGGCGGCGACACCCGTCGCGTCGGCCGCGGCGCCGGCGCGAACGCTGCGCGGACGCGTGCTGGACGCCGACGGCGTGCCGCTTTCGGGCGTGTCTCTCGCGCTCGGATCGTCGAGCGAGGCCGATCGAGCGAGCGGACCGTGCACGAGCGGCTCCGGCGGCTGGTTCGAGATCGCTGCCGCGGGCGCCGCGGAAACGATCGTGTGCGCCGATCCGCGCTTCGAGACCGTGCTCGCGGGCTCCGCGCGCGACCACGAGCCCACGCCGCCGAACGTAGTGGTCGCTCCGCGCAGCCGCGGCGCCGGCATCGT
>CAZQHA010000384.1:2874-4452 GCA_964592795.1 uncultured Planctomycetaceae bacterium
TGGACTTCGGCTTTGCGCGCCTGAAGGAACGCTTCGAGCTGCGCAAGCCGGCCGGATTCGGCGCCGAGTGGGGCTTGGTGCTCGACTACTCGGTTCCGCAGCGGTGGATCGCCCGCAGCGGAGCGGACGGACGGTTCGAGCTCGCATCGGCGCCCGCGTTCGCCCAAGCGACGCTCGACGCGTCGCTCGGCGGCTTCGCTCCCTATCGCGAGCCGGCGCCGCAGGCGGACGCGACCGCGCTCGAGATCGTATTGAAGCCGCCGAGCGTCGCCGCGGGCATCGTCCACGGCGTGGTGATCGATCCTCACGGGCAGCCGGTCGAGGGCGCGCACGTGTCGGATGGAGAGGAGTCCTCCCTCTCGGATCGCAACGGCGAGTTCGCCGTCGACATCGCGCAGGGGTACTCACGCATCGTCGCGCTCAAGCGCGGCTACCTTCCTGCCGAGATCGAAGCAGGTGACGACGGCAAATGGCCCGACAACGTCGTGCTCCAGCTCGGCGGCGAACCGGGACGCGCCGCGGGACGCGTCGTCGATCACGCCCGTCGTCCGATCGCGAGCGCGCGGGTCTGGATCGACAACGGGACGTACTTCGGCTTCGTCAACGAGATGCGGCGCAACGTCGAGCCGCTGCTCGCGGGCGACGAACGCTTCTGGAGCTTCGTGCTCACCGATGACGACGGCCGCTTCGAGATCGGCGGTTTGCTGTCGGGTCGCGATTACCGCGTGGGCGCAATCGATCCCCGCACGCTGACCTCGCTGACGGCCGACTCCGTGCGCGCGGGCGACCGCGACGTCGTGCTGCGCCTGCCCACCGACGAGGTCTACGAGCGCGTGGCCGGCCGCGTCGTGACGAGCCGCGGCGAACCGCTCTCGGATGTTCGCGTGCGCCTCTTCCGCGAGACGTTCCGCATCGAGCACGACCAAGGCCGCGACAACGACGGATTGGAAAGCGAGGCCATCGTCACGAAGGAAGACGGAGCGTTCGAGTTCCGCGACGTCCCGATCGCCGACGTGTGGATCTTCGCGTCCGGGGATTCGATCCTGGGCGCGGGCTTCGATCTCTCGAACAACCCCGATCCATCGGCGCTCGAGATCGTGGCGAGCCTGCGCGTCCACGTGCAGGTCGAGCTCGCGGAGCCCTTCGATCGCGCCGACTCGGTAGGGTTCTTGTCCGATAACGGCGGCCTCGCCTACGCGAGCGTCATGCGTGCCGGCGGGTCGCATATGTCCGCGACGTTTCCGTTGGTCGGCGGTCGCTCGGAAGTGCTCGTGATCGAGGAGCGCACCACGACGCTCGTTCTCTATCGCGGGGAGACCAAGATAGATCCCGAACAAGAGGACGGTGTGGAAGGCAATCTTCGTCCAATCGAGGTGGCGCGCGTGCCGCTGCACATCGTGCCCGGCAAGGTCAACGTCGTTCGCTATTGAACTGCGTGGCTTCGCTGTGTTTCTCGGAGGCACGGCTCCCCGGAAACCCTGCAACCGTCCGCGGATCGCGCGATCACTCCTCGAGCAGGCCCACTTGGACCGCCTGCCAGGAGCGATCACTTCGATGTTCACACCGCCGCGTTGTCCC
>CAZQHA010000385.1:0-4438 GCA_964592795.1 uncultured Planctomycetaceae bacterium
GGTCGAGTACATCACGATCGTGTTGTCCGCGAGGCCGAGCTCGTCGAGCTTCGCGAGCACCTGGCCGACGTGCGCGTCGTGCTCGACCATGCCGTCGGGGTAGATGCCAAGCCCCGTCTTGCCTTGCGACTCCGCCTTGAGTCGCGTCCAGATGTGCATGCGCGTCGAGTTCCACCACACGAAGAACGGCTTGCCTTCCTTCTTCGACTCCTCCATGAAGCGCAGCGCTTCGCGCGTCACCTCGTCGTCGACGGTCTCCATCCGCTTCTTGTTGAGCGGTCCGGTCGACTCGATCTTCTGGGTGCCGTCGGCATTGGCCCACGAGTGGATGACGCCGCGCGTCCCGTAGCGCTTCTTCATCTCGGGGTCCTTGAAGTAATCGGGATGCTCGGGCTCGTCCTCGGCGTTGAGGTGGTAGAGCGATCCGAAGAACTCGTCGAATCCGTGCGCGGTCGGGAGGTGCTTGTCGCGGTCGCCGAGGTGGTTCTTGCCGAACTGCCCGGTCTTGTACCCGCGCGCCTTCAAGAGCTCGGCGATCGTGACGTCGCGCGCCTGCAGGCCTTCCTTCGCTCCCGGGAGCCCGACCTTGAGCAGCCCCGTGCGGAATCCGACTTGTCCGGTGATGAAGCACGCGCGTCCCGCGGTGCAGCTCTGTTGCCCGTACCAGTCGGTGAACAGCGCGCCCTCCTTGGCGATGCGATCGATGCTGGGCGTGCGGTAGCCCATCATCCCCTGGTTGTAGGCGCTGACGTTCCAGTACCCGACGTCGTCGCCCCAGATCACGAGGATGTTCGGAGCGGAGCCCCGCGCGCTCTGCGACTCCGCGTTCGAAGACTCGGCGGGCGAGAAACAGGCGACGACGACCGCGCACGCGAGCAAGTGCGCGCACACGTTGCGAATCATGGAAGCTCCTTCGATGGAAGCATTCCATGGCCGCGCTCTCCCCCTTGCGCGTCACGGAGCGGGACGGGCGAGATGGTATCGCCGTCGCCGCGCGAACGCGAGCCGCTCCGGCCCGCCGCTATCGCGCGTTCGCGTCAGGGCCAGAGCACGTGGTACGCATTCGACAGATTCGTCGTCGCCGACGTGCAGAAGTAGGACTCGGCGTTTCGGTAGTAGAGCTGGTAGTACGCGTTCTGGCCGGCGGTCTGCGCGGTCGCCACCGACACCGGCAGCGTCTGCACGGTGTTGGGGTACGTCCACTGCCCGAGCGGAGCTCCGTTCGTCCCGGCGTAGTGTCCGCCGAATCGGATCAGTTGACCGCTCGCGCATCGGATGCCGTCGCCGAGAGCGACCCCGCTCGTCTCCTGCGCGTCGCCCTTGAACATGAACCCGAAGGCGGCGTAGTTCGGCGACACCTGGATGTTGAACGAGAGCGTGTCGGGCACGAGCGACCCCGACGCGCACAAGCGCGCGCCGTGGAAGTTCTGCGAGTTCGCGCAGCCGTGACCGGCCCAGCCGGTCGGATTCGGCATGAAGTTCGGCTTGACGCACGGGCAGCCCACGGGCGTGGTGCCGTCACCGAAGCAGAACGACGTGCCGGGGGGCGTGCCGATCTTGATCGTGCCGCGCATGTCGCCCGGGAAGTGGACCTCGCAGAAGTAGTCGTACAGGTTGCAGGGCTTGGGGTTCGCGGCGAGGAACGCCGCGTCGAACGTGATCTCGAACGTCGGCGTCGTCGATTGGATCACCCCGTGGAACGCTTCGTTGCCGTTGTGGACGCCGTCGGCGCCCTCGGTGACCGTGTGAACCTGCGACGTCCACTGCCAGCGCACCGTGTCTCCCACCTCGATCGTGATGTTCCGCGGAACGAACCCGAGGTTGGACTGCGTGACGACGACGACGGTGGCGCCCGCGTGGGCGGCCAGGGTCACGAAAGACGAGAGGACGAGGACGCTGGAGAGGATACGCATGTCGGTTCGAGCGAGGGGGACTCGGCTTTGTTCCCCACGAGCTCGCTCCGACGATTGTAGCCGAGGCGCCCGCTCGCGCCCGGGCTCACGACAGTAAGAAGTCGAGCCGATCTCCCGGAACGTGCTCGACCGGCGCGGTTCCCTTGCGGAAGAGGCGCGCCCCCGTCCGGCCGATCAGCGTCATCGACTTCCCTTCGACGCGGAGCATCGCCCCCTCGCGCAGCCCGACGACCGGCGGATCGTTCATCTCGTGGAACTCGCGCAGCCGCGTCTCGCGGGTCTCCCCCATGTGCGTCGAGCTCGGATCGGCGTCGATGTAGTGCGGATTGATGTTGAACGGCACGAGGCCCAGGGCGTCGAACGACGGCGGATACACGATCGGCATGTCGTTCGTGGTCTTGATCGTGATGCACGCGACGTTCGAGCCCGCGCTCGAGCCCATGTACGGCACGCCCGACGCCACGCGTTCGCGGATCGCGCCGAGCAGATCGTGCGCGTAGAGCTCGTTCAGCAACCGGAACGTGTTCCCGCCGCCGACGAAGATCGCTTCGGCCGACTTCACGGCCGCGCGCGGGCCGCCGCGCTCCTGCGCCTGGTGGATCGAGTCGACCGCGTAGCCGAGCTCCGCGAACCGCGCGCGCACCTTCGCCGCGTACGCGTCGCGATCGTGGAGCGCGTACGGCACGAACAGCACGCGGCGGATCTCGCCGAGGTAGCCGGTCACGTCGTCGGCGCAGTACTCCATGTATCCGCTGCCGTGGATCGCGGACGTGCTGAGCAGCAGGAGACGCTTCATGCCGGCGCGCATTCTGCCGTAAGCGACAGCGCCCGCGCGAAACGAAAAGGGGGCGCCGCGCGAGCGACGCCCCCGGCAGAACTCTCGCGGAAGCGACGGACTCCGTCACGGCGGACGCGATGTCGGGTTCGTCCCATGGATCGCGTGGCACATCGAGGATTCCACGTACCCGACCCGGCGCCTGCGCGCACGAGGACGTGGTGACGGCGTGTCGCCTCCGGCGAGTTCGAGCTCCAAGTTGGGGTGACCAAGGAACCGCGCGAATTCCACGACTCGTTCGCGAAGATCGCTCCGCCGCAGCGTGAAGCTTCGAACAATCGTTCCGCGCGGGGCGCGTCGATCACGCCCGGAAGCCCGCGTCTTGATCGCGCACGAGCGCGGCTTTACGGTGCGGTTCGATGACGCGGCTGTTTCGTCGCCGCCGATGGCGCGTCGCCGTCGCGACCGTCCTGGGGCTCGCGGCGGCGGAGCTCGGATTGCGAATCTACGCACGGTGCACCCACAACGAGCGCGGCCTCGAGTGGGACTCGGAGTGGGGATGGCGCATGGTTCCGGGCGCGTGGAAATCGGGTCTCGTGTGGGGTGGCGCGAACCCCTCGCGCATCAATTCGCACGGCTGGCGCGACGAGGAGACGAGCTACGAGAAACCGCAGCACACGCGGCGCATGGTGGTGGTCGGGGACTCGTTCACCCTCGGCCCGGGCGTCGACTTCGGAGCGCGATTCACCGAGCTCCTCGAAGAGACGCAGCCGGGGTTCGACGTGGTCAACCTCGGCATGAGCGCCGTGGGGCCGGATCAAGAGCTCCTGCACCTCCAACGCGATGGACTGCGCTACCAGCCCGAGATCGTTCTCTGCGCGGTCTTCGAGGGCAACGATTTCACCGACGTGAGCTGTGAGCGCAACGGGTACTGGCCCAAGCCGTACTTCCGTCTCGAAGGCGGCGAGCTCGAACTCGTGCCGCCCGCGAAGAGCTGGGACGTGCGACTGCGAACATTGGGTTACGTGGGCGAGGCGATCTATCGATTGGTGCAAGGCTGGACCGCCTACCGCGTGATCGCGCCCGAGTGGAGGGAGAGCGACACGCAGCCGCTCCTCACGGCGCTCCTCGCGCGGATGGATTCGATCTCCAAGGCCGCCGGCGCGCGCTTCGCGGTCTTCGTGATCCGCTCGCGCGAATTCGCCGGGCGCGCGGATGCGTTGGTCGAATCGCTCCATGCGGCTCGCATCCCCGTCATCGACGCGGGAGCGGATCTCTGCGAGGGCAGCCTGCTCATTCCCGACGACGGGCACTGGAACGAGGCGGGCCATCGAGCCGCGGCGGAGTTGCTGAACGCGAGGATCCGCGCTCTCGGCTGGTGGTAGGCGTCGGCGTCCCCGACGCTGCGGCGCGCTCGATCCCGCTTACGGCCACGCCACGCGCGCGCCGTTCGACATGTTGGTCGTGGCGGACGTGCAGAACGACGTGGCGAGGTTGCGGTAGAAGAGCTGGTAGTACGCGGTCTCGCCGGCCGCTTGGAGCGTGGCGGTCGAGACGGGGATCGTCTGCACGGAGTTCGGATACGTCCACGTGCCGAGCGGCGCGCCGTTCGTGCCGGCGTTGTGCCCGCCGAAGCGGATCAACTGCCCGTCGACGCAGCGCACGCCGTCGCCGTTCGCGAACCCGCTCGCGGCGTTGGCGTTGCCCTTGAGCAAGAGACCGAAGGCCGCCGAGTTGCCGCCGATCGTGG
>CAZQHA010000386.1:0-4423 GCA_964592795.1 uncultured Planctomycetaceae bacterium
GACGCGGAAGCGGCCATCGGGATAGTAGCCGTTGTAATCGAAGCGGATGCCATCCGTCGCTGCGCAGCGCCAAGACGTGGTCGTAACCCACCGCGAGATCGACGTAGGTGAGCCCGGGCGGGAGCGCGGGCACGTTGCACTCGCCCCACCAGTTCGCTCCCCATCCGACGACGACACCGTCGCTCCGACGCGCGAGCGTGCTGATCCAGCCGACGGCGATCTGGACGTAGACGACTCCCGGCGGCAGCGCGGGCACGTTCCACTGCCCTTCGTAGTTCCGTCCCCAGACGATCACCGAGCCGTCGCTGCGCAGTGCCGCGGCATGGTCCTCTCCGCTGCCGACGTCGACGTACTTCAAGCCGGCGGGGAGCGGCGGGATTCCGCACAGCCCCGGCGAGTACAGCGCTCCGCCGCTGTGGTGGTTCGTGCCCCACGCCACGGCGGATCCGTCGGCACGGATCGCTTGCGTCGTGAACCAGCCGGACCCGATGCGCCGGAACGACTCCTCGGTCCACGAGCTGTCGAATCGCCGCGCGCCCCAACCGATGAGCGCCGACAGATCCCGATCGACTGCGACTTGCTCGGTCCACTGACCGAGCGCCGCACCGGTGAACATGAGGATCGACGCCGTGACGGCGAACGAACGTTTCACTCGTGAGGACATGGCGATCTCCTTTGGCGATGTTCCGCGCCGGTGCGCGGACGTCGCGTCGATCGCCGTGATCCACGATCGAGCGACCGACGCTGACGTGGGATGACGCCAAACTAGAGATCGCGGCCCGCTCCGCCGATGCGCACGAGTGAGCAGAGCGAAGAGGACTCCTGCGTATGGCCGCACGCGGATCGCCGCGAGCTGGCCGCGCCGCCGTCAAGTCGTCGCGGGAGCGACCGGGCGTTCCCACTTGTCCTTGAACGCTTCGACCGCTCGATTGGCGCACACGCCGCACTCGCGGAACATGTCCTTGCTGTCGGATTTGCCGGGCGCCATGAGCTGCGAGAGAGTCGCACAGTACGCCGCGAGCCAGACCTGCTTGTGTTGTTCGGTTTCCATCGGCGCATGCTACTCCTCGCGCGCCGGCGGCACGACGACGTCGTTCGCGGCTACGCGGCAGGAAAGGTGCCCGGAGCGAGCTGCCCGCGCGAGTACAGCGTTCGCTCGACCATGAGACGGAAGACGTGCTCGAGGCGTGCCTGCACTTCGGCGCCTTCCAGGATGCCCAGAGCGCGCGCGATCGCCTCGAACGTGGCCAGGAAGCGCGGGTTCGTGTGACTGCGCAAGCGGTACGCCGACGGCGCCCCGCTCGGGAGGTGCACGCGCGGCACGCCGGCCAGCGACGGTTCGCGCGCGACGAGCTTGAACGCCCGGCGCCAGTCGGCGTCGGGAACGATCAACGTGATCGGACCGGCCGAGACCTCGTCGCGCGTCAGCTCTCGCGAGTCCGCGCTCGGGTAGAGCAGCAGCGTGTGGCGCGCGGGATCGATCAGGCCCGCGGTGTCGAGTGGGACATCGCGCGCACCGAACGTGCGCACCTCGCCCGCGACGAGCGTCAGCGGCACGAGCCGTCCGGAGTTCGTCGGCTTGTGGAGCTCGCGGCGATGGCGCAGCACGATCACGCGCGTGGCCAGCGCGATCGGCTCGAGGCTGGCGCACAGGCACGAGCGCCAGTGGAGGCCGCAGCGCGGACAGCGATCCACAGTTCCGCCGAGGCGGGCGCGGCGGCGCGATTCGCGGGCAGGCATCGTCGCCGAGGATAGCGCGTCGTGAGGCCGGTGGGGATCGAGCGACCGAACCGGCGGAGCGCGGGGGCGGTGAGCACGTCAGGAGGTCGTCACCGCCGCACCGGCGATCCGGCGCCGCGAGAAACCATGAGGTCGCGGACGGAGATTCGCCGGAGCCAATTCGCCAGCGTGGGCCCGCTATCCTCGAGATCCGAACGGAGGGACGACATGTTGAAGCTGGCGATCATCATCGGGAGCACTCGTCCGAATCGAGTCGGCGAGTCCGTCGCGCGGTGGGTGCTCGATCTCGCGCAGCGGCGCGACGACGCGGAGTTCGAGCTCGTCGACATCCGAGCGTTCGATCTTCCGCTCCTCGACGAGCCCGTCCCGCCGTCCATGGGCAAGTACTCGAAGACGCACACGAAGAAGTGGGCTGCGACGATCGACTCGTTCGACGCGTTCGTGTTCGTCACGCCGGAATACAACCACGGGACGTCCGGCGCCCTGAAGAACGCGCTCGACTTCCTCTACGCCGAATGGAACGACAAGGTCGCGGGCTTCGTCGGCTACGGCAGCGCCGGCGGCACGCGGGCGGTCGAGAGCCTGCGCCTCGTGATGGCCGAGCTGCAGGTCGCCACCGTTCGTGAGCAAGTGTCGCTCTCGCTGCACACCGACTTCGAGAACATGACCGTGCTCAAGCCGCATCCGCGCCATGAGAAGTCGGTCACGGACATGCTCGATCAGGTGATCGCGTGGGGCGGCGCGCTGAAGGGCGTGCGCGAAGCGAAGAACGTGAGTGCGTGAACGCGCGAGAGGCGCGGCGCGAGCGAATCGAACGGATGACAGGCCGTTCGGCCGCGTTCGGGCGCCGATTGCGACCTTCGGGTCCGGGCACAGCCTGACTCTTCAAGGGCCGAGACAGGACTGCGTCGAGTGTCGATCCAGTTGCCGTGCGTCACTTCCCGACCGGACCGGTCTCGACCGGAAGCTCCGACCTGGCCGCCCATTCCTTCCACGACCCGTCGTACCAGCTGACGTTCTCGTAGCCCAATAGGTAGCGCAACGTGAACCAGCTCTGAGCGGCCTGGTGTCCGGTGCGGCAGGACACGATGACCGGCTGCGTCGGCTTCAGCCCCAGCGCCTCGTACTCCCGCCGAAGATCGTCGAGCGGACGCCAGAGCGGACCGGCCTCGGTGTTCGCGAGGTCGGCGGTGTACGGACGGCTCAGCGAACCGGGAATGTGGCCGGCGCGCGCCTCGGTTGAAACGTCTCCGCGGAACGCGTCGGCAGGGCGCACGTCGAGGATCCGCGTCGCGGTCCCCGTGCTCGCGCGCTTCACGTCTTCGAGCGCGGCGGTGCGGAATCCCGGCGCGGGTCGCGGCACGTAGGTCTTCGGCGTGAAGAACGTCGCTCCGGTCGAGAGCGCGCCCGCACTGGCCTTCCACGCCATGAGTCCCCCCTCCAGGATCGCGATCTTTTGATGACCGACGCTGATCAGCGCCAGCGCCACGTGCGCGGGATCCTGCAGCTTCGCCTCACCGTACGCGACGACTTCCGTGTCGGCGTCGATGCCGAGCCGTCCGAAGACGACGGCGAGCTCGTCCGGAGCGAGCAACTGATCGGGCACGCCGTCGCGCTCCTTGCGCGTCGACTGGATCGGCACGTGGCGCGCACCCGGGATGTGGCCTGCAGCGAACTCCTCGGGTTTCTCGCGCGCGTCCAACAGAACGAGTGCCTGACCGCGCCGGGCGACCCACG
This sequence comes from uncultured Planctomycetaceae bacterium, assembly GCA_964592795.1. GTDB lineage: Bacteria > Planctomycetota > UBA1135 > UBA1135 > JANLUN01. The sequence goes on from CAZQHA010000386.1 coordinate 3,478, forward strand.
CAGCGGAGACGACCGTCGGCGCGGTCAGCGCGGCCGGATCGGTCGCGACGCGTGCGTGCGCGGACTCGCCCTTCTGCGCGGCGACCCGCGCCTCCGGCGACTGCGCACCCGCGTGCGGGAGGAACGCGGCCGCAGCGGCTTCGAAGGCCGCCTGCTCCTCCGCGGCGCGAGCTTCCGTCGTCACGCCGCGCAGCGACGGCGGCGTCAACACGCCGCGGACGAAACCGTCGATGCCGTCCTCGAGCACGCGTACATCCGTGTGCCCGCGACGCGCGAGCTCGACCCACGCTTGAGCCGGATGCGTCATGCCGTTCGAGCACAGCACGATCCACTTGCCCGTGTGCGCCGCGAGGAGCTCATCGCCGCGCGCACCCAAGAGCTCGACGACGTCGAGGTTCACGGCGCCGGGCAGGTGAAACGTCGCGAACTCGCTGGGCGGACGCACGTCGACGAGCAGCACGGAGCCGGGATCCGCGAGCAGGCGGTCACGCAGTTCCTTCGGCGCGATGTGGTCAGCGCCGGCCTCGATCGCGGCCGGCCAGTCGTTCGGGCCCGCCGTGACGATCTTGCGCGGATGGTCGGCGAGTGCGACGACGAGAGCCAGGCTCATGGCGCCGAGAGCCGCGGCTTGAGCGAGAACGTGCGTGTTCATGATCGGTGTGTCGAGCTCGAGAAACGGCGGATCGCGATGAACATGCCGAGCGCGACCGCGACGACGATCGCGGCGACGACGCCGGCGGACAGGTGGAGCAATTCAGGCAGCGTCACGACGCCGCACGCACCCACGTCTTGAAGCGGCGCGACCTGCGGCCACGACGCGGCGTACACCAGGCTGCCGATGAGCGTCGCCGCGAGGAACGCGAGCGCGTCGAGCTTTCCGGAGGCCGCGCCGACCAGCCCGGTGCCCGGACACCAACCGCCGGTGACGAAGCCCGCGCCGAAGACG
>CAZQHA010000387.1:0-4398 GCA_964592795.1 uncultured Planctomycetaceae bacterium
TCGAGGGTGCGGCGAGCTTGGATCGCCGCGTCGGCCGCGCTCGTGATCGGCTGGCTCGCCTGGCAGGCCGCGCAGCCGGCGCCGCCGCGCGACGAGCGGCGGATCGTGCTCGTCTCCGCCGGGGAGCTCGTGCAGACGGCTCGGAACGAGCTGACCGCGCCGTCGATCGCGCGCTCGCTCGACCGTCCGCTCGTCGCCGAGGTCGGACGCATGCGCGCGGACGCGCGGCGCGCCGTCGATTTCCTCGTCGCGCGCGTCACGCTGCCCGTCGGGACGAGAGCGCGCGGCGACTAGCGGCTCGTCGCGCTGGATCGCGCTCGCGAGCCGGCTAGAATGCTCGGCCCAAATGAGCGTCGTCTGCGGCATCGTCGGACTCCCGAACGTCGGCAAGTCCACCATTTTCAGCGCGTTCACCGCGACGCCCGCGGACCGGGCGATCTACCCGTTCAGCACGCTCGAGGCGAACGTCGCGATGGTGAGCGTGCCCGACGACCGCCTCGAGAAGATCCACCAGTTCATCGCCACCGACCGGATCGTTCCCGCGATCGTGCAGGTCGTCGACATCCCCGGGCTCGCGGCCGGCGCGTCGAAGGGGGAGGGCCTGGGCAACAAGTTCCTCGGCAACGTGAAGGAGACCGACGCCATCCTCCAGGTCGTGCGCTGCTTCGAGAACCCGGCCGTCGTGCGCGACGGCCCGGTGGATCCGAAGTCCGACATGGAGGTGCTCGAGCTCGAGCTCGTGCTCGCCGACCTCGACACGGTGACGCGCAACCTCGAGCGGATCGCGAAGAAGGCGCGCACCGGCGACAAGCAGGCGAAGTTCGAGCAGGACGTGTTCACGCGCGCGAAGGGGATCCTCGAGGACGGAAAGCTCCTGCGCATGGCGGAGTGGAAACCGGCGGAGCTCGTGGCGCTGAAGCCGCTCTTCCTGATCACGATCAAGCCGATGCTCTACGTCGCGAACGTCGATCAGGAAGACATGGCGGGGACCTCGCCGCACGCGCAGGCGGTCGCCGCGCACGCGAAGGAGACCGGTGCCGAGTGGATCCACCTGTGCGGCGACATCGAGTGCGAGCTCGTCAACATGCCGCTCGAGGACCGCGCGGAGTTCCAGAAGGAGCTCGGCGTCTCCGAGATGGCGCTGCCGCGCCTCATCCGCAAGGCGTACGAGCTGCTCGGCCTGCAGACGTTCTTCACCGCCGGCCCGAAGGAGATCCGCGCGTGGACGATCCACCGCGGAGACACGGGTCCCATCGCGGCGGGAGTGATCCACTCCGACTTCGAGAAGGGCTACATCCGGGCCGAGGTGTACTCCGTCGACGACCTCGTGCAGCACAAGACCGAGGCCGCGATCAAGGCCGCGGGCAAGATGCGCGTCGAAGGCCGCGACTACGCGATGCGCGAAGCGGACGTCGCGCATTTCCTGATCGGGAAGTAGCCACCACCGATGGATGGCCGACGCGTACCGCGTCAGCCTACGGCGTCCACACGATTCGCAGCCCGTTCGAATCGTTGTACGTCGCGCTCGTGCAGAACGCCTGCGTGTTGCGATACCACGCTTGGTAGTAGCGCGTGCCGCCGCCGACGGGCACCAGTCCACCGGTGTGGATCGGTAGATCGCCGGGATTGCCGAATCCGAGCGTCGCCATGCCGTTCGAGCCGTTGCGCACGCCGAGCCGGATGATCTGTCCGCCCGCGCACACGATGCCGTCGCCCGACGGCGATCCGAGGCCGCCGTTCACCTGCGCGTCGCCTTGGAAGAAGAGCGCGATGCTCGCCGGCGTCACGTTCGACACCCAGAGCTTGAGCGTGTCGCTCGACACGCTCGCGTTGCCGGACGACGTGAGGAGCGCGCCGCCCGTCGTGAACGAGTTCTCGCAGCCGTGTCCCGTCTCGCCCGAGTTCGCGCACGGGCACGCGCTCGCGACTCCGTCACCGTAGCAGAACGTCTCGTGGTACGCGGGCCCGTTGCGCCGCAGGATCACGACGTCGGCGACCTCGTCGAAGAACGTCAGGTCGATGTCGTGATCGTTGTCGATGTCGACGAAGCCGCAGCACGACGCGTTCGACGGCGCGGGCCAAGTCTGGAACGGGGTCATCCCGCCGCTGCCGTCGTTCTTGAAGAGCCGCCAGATCGCGCCGCCGAAGTCGGAGAGCACCCAGTCGAGATCGCCGTCGCCGTCGATGTCGCCGAGATCGGTCGCGACGACGGAGCCCGACATCGCGACGGTCTGCGGGGCACCGAGGCCTCCGGCGCCGTTCCCGAGGAGCACGGCGCCATTGGCCGAGAAGCTGTTCGCCATCGTGACGTCCATGTTGCCGTCGCCGTTCATGTCGCCGCACATCAGCATCCACGCGTTGCCGCCGCAGCTCTGCGCCGGCTGCCCCGTGAACGTGCCGTTGCCGTTCGAGAGCTGCACGATCGCCTGGTTGCTCGCGAAGCAGCCGACCACGAGGTCGAACATGCCGTCGTTGTTCATGTCGGCGGTCCCGAGCGCGTACTCGCCGTTGCCGCCGCCGTCGAAGGTCGTCTGCGCTCCGAGCCCTCCCGCGCCGTTGTTGAGCCGCAGCGAGACGTTGTTCGAGCCGGTGTTCGCGGTCGCGACGTCGAGGTCGAGGTCGCCGTCCGCGTCGAAGACGGCCAGACCGTGCGGTCCGCTGCCCATCGAATACGTCGTGCTCGGCGCGAACGTCCCGTCGCCGTTGCCGAACGCGATCGACACGCTGTTGCCGATCACGTTGCAGGTGACGACGTCGGTGATGCCGTCGCCGTTCATGTCCGCCGCGTCGTTGGGGCTCGGCGTCGAACCGACGGAGTTCGTCGGCGTGAGGAAGGGGTGGTAGAGGCCCGTTCCGTCGGCCTTGTTGATCAGGATGCGGAAGTCGGACACGTCCTCGTTGATGCACGCGATGTCGAGGTAGTCGTCGTCGTTGAAGTCGTGCGCGCTGCCGCCGTACACGCGCACCGAGGAGGTCGGAATGTCGCGCAAGCTGATGGTGTCGATCACCGTGAACGTCGCCGGCGCCGGTTCGGAGTCGACGCAGTACTGGTACGCGTAGCCGCCGGCTTGGATCGTGCTCGCGTCCGCGCCCTGGATCGTGTCGCGCAGCGAGACGATCACGCGCTCGCCGGCGAAGAACGAGCGCTTCGGCCGGAAGCGTAGCCTCGCGTTCGCGTTCTCGAGCGTCCACGTGCCGGACATCGTGCCCGAGTACGAGCCGAACACCGAGATGCTCGCCGTGGCCGGCGGAACGGTGGCCACGCCCAGCGGCCGGTCGAAGTCGATGACGATCGACGCGTTGGGAGCCGCCGTCAGCGCGTGGCGCGCCGGGCTCGTGCCGGTCACCGTCAATTGCGCGAGCGACGGCGCGGCGAAGAGTGTCGAGAGGAACGCGGAAGCGACGATCGAGCGGCTCACAATGCGCATGAAAACCTCACGCAGGGGGACTGCGTCGCATTGTACGGAGACTCGACGTCGTCGCAATCGACGACGGCGCGCGAACGGCGAACTACACCGGCGCCGCGACGTTCGACATCACGGGCACGAACGCCTTCGTGGCCGCGTCGATCACGGCCCAACGGCTGTCGGGATGGATTTCCAGGACATCCATCTCGGGCGTGTGCACGAGCGCGCGCAGCTCTTGCTCGCTCTCGAGCGAGAGCTGCAGGTCGAGCTGGTGCACGAGCTTCGCGAGGGCCGCGGCCTTCGTGTGCTCGGTGTTCAGCTCGTAATGGTGGTGGCGGCCGGCCGCGGCGACGATCTCTTCGCGCAGGTTCCAGGCCTTCGCCACCGCGGCGCCGACGGCTTCGTGGTGCAAGAAGAAGAGCTTGCCGACGAGCGCGTCCGACAGCTCGCCCTCCTTCTTGATCTCGCGCCCGAGCATGCCGAGCAGCGGGATCTTGCCGATGTCGTGCAGGAGCCCGATCAAGAACGCGCGCTCGGGATCCATGCGCGCGTGCGGAGCGATCGCGCGCGCGATCGAGCCCATCGAGTAGCACTGGCGCCACACGGCTTCGGCGAAGTGCGCGATCGCCTTCTCGTGGAGGATCGCGCCGCGCACCGAGATCGTGAAGAGCAAGGAGCGCAGCGTGCGCAGGCCGATGCGCATGACCGCGGCTTGCAGCGAATCGACCGGCTCCGCTCCGGCGTAGATCACGGAGTTCGCCGTCTTCAGGAGCTCGCTCGAGAGCACCGGGTCGGTCTGGATCGATTCGACGAGCTTGGGGATCTCGACCGTCGGCTTCGACGACATCTCGATCACGATCATGCTCGTCGACGGCAGGTGCGGCAGCTCGAAGCGTCCCTTCTGGATGCGCTGATCGATGTTCTCGAGGATGCGCGCCTCGCGTTCCTGCAGGTGCGTGTCGGGATCGGAAGAGCACACGTCTGAACTCCA
>CAZQHA010000388.1:0-4388 GCA_964592795.1 uncultured Planctomycetaceae bacterium
AAGCGCGAATCGCGGTCGGCGCCGGCCGTCGCGGTCTCGAGCAGCGCGCGCGCGCCCTCGAGCGCGACGCCCGGGTCGCTGCCGAGCGCGAGCGCCAGGCGCGCGCGCTGGTAGCGGCTGACGCGCGCATCGAGGCCTTGCGCCTCGAAGCCCTCGAGGATCCGTCCCGCGCGCTCGGCGTCGCCGAACTGCACGAGTCGGCGCAGCAAGACGTCGAACGCGGCGGCCGAAGCGCGCACGACCTCGGGGTCGGGATGCCGCGACGCGAGCACGAGCGGCGCGCGCTCCTCGACGTCGAGCCCGCCGCGCGGCTCCTCGCCCAGGCTGCGCGCGTAACCGACGAGGAGCTGCGCGACGACCGCGCCGTCGAAGCGCGAGCCGGATCCGGCCGCGAACGCTCGCTGAACCCGCGACGCGACGCGCTCGCGTGCGGCGGGCTTCTGCGCCAGGAACCGCGCCGCGAGCACGCGCTCGCGCGGCGCGCCGTCGTCGACCAGCTGCTCCAGCGCATCGAGCGCCGCACCGCGGCCGAGCTCGGCGAGCATCGCGACCGCGCGCTGGCGCAGCGCCATGTCGGCGTCGCGCAGCGCGAGGTCGCGCAGGGCGATGCGGCGCTCGGCGAGCGCGGCGACGCCGAGCTCGCTGCGCCCGAGGAAGGCCACGATCCGGCTGCGCGTCACGCTGTCCGCGTCGGAGAGCGCGGCGATCGCGGGCGCGATCGCGGACTTGCCCCCGGTCTCGAGGACGAGCCACGCGCGCTGCCGGCGCAGGTCGAGCGGACGCTGCGACAGACCTTCGAGCGCCGCGAGCGCGACGGCTTCGCCGCCGTGTCGCAGCTCCTCCAGGAGCGCCACCCGGTCTCCGGTCGAGCGGGAGTCGAGCTCGGCGACGCGCTCCGCGACGCCGGCGGGCGTGCCGTCCTGCCCGAGCGCGGCGGCCGGCCATGCCAGCAGCGCGAAGATCCACGCGAGCCCAGTCACGCGTCCGCTTCCCCTCCCGCGTCGTGAGATTGGCCGCGCGCGTTCCGGTACTCGAAGGCGCGGCGCGACAGCCCGACTTGGCGGGCCGCCGCGGTCAAGTTGCCGCGCTGCTCGCGCAGCGACTCGGAGAGGAGCGCGCGCTCGAGCTCGCGCAGGGAGACGCCGTGCGCCAAAGCCATGCGCGCCAGCGCCTCCGGCATGCCGAAGGCCGCCTCCTCCAAGAATGAGAACTCGTCCGATCCCACGGCGGAGCCGGCGTTCCCATGGCCGCTCTCCGGCGGAATCACGAGGACGCGCTCGAGCGCGTTCTCGAGCTCGCGCAGATTCCCGGGCCACGAGTGCTCGGCGAGGCGCGCGAGCGCGCGCGGATCGAGCGACCTCCGCGGAACGGAGAGGCGCCGGCTGGCCTGGTCGAGGAAGGCGTCGCAGAGCATCGGCAGGTCGGCGAGGCGCGTCCGCAGCGGCGGAACGCGCACGGTCACCACCGCCAATCGATAGTACAGGTCCTCGCGAAACCGCCCGGCCCCGACCGCCAGCGAGAGGTCGGTCGACGTCGTCGCGATCACGCGGACGTCGACCTCGATCTCCTCCGAGGCGCCGAGCGGCTCGACGCGGCGCTCCTGAAGGACCCGCAAGAGCTTCACCTGGAGGCTCGCGGGCAGCGTCTCGACGCCGTCGAGCACGATCGTCCCGCCGTTCGCGCGCACGAATCGTCCCGTCCGCGACGCGCTGGCGCCGGTGAAGGCGCCCGGCTCGTGGCCGAAGAGCTCCGACTCGATCAGCGTCGGCGCGAGTGCCGCGAGAGGAACCTCGACGAGCGGGTGCCCCCTACGACTTCCCAGTTGGTGGACGGCGCGCGCGGCGGCGTTCTTGCCCGATCCGCTCTCCCCCTCGAGGAGGACCGTGACGTCCGAGGCGGCGAGCTCGGAAAGGCGCGATTCGAACGCGCGGAAGACCTCGCTGGTGCCGACCATCCGCCGATCGTCCGACCGGGCGCGCTGGGGATCGAGCTTCGCGTCCAAAGGGGATCCGGGCCTCGCGGCCTGCGTGCGCGTCACTGTCGCCGTTGACTCGCCCCTCCACATATATCAAACTGCGTTTTCCCGACAGATGGTCAGGGTGGACGAGAGACGCCCTGTGCTCGGCCGCCGGAAGCGGGGTAACCCGCTTCCTTGCTTATATTTAATTCCTGAACGTCAACTCGGATGCCGGAGTGAGCGCGCGCAGCGCGCTCGCGAGGGTGTCCGTGCGCACACACCGACGAACCCACGCATGAATCCCGAAGACGTGCTGCGGATGATCGACGTCATCCACCGCGACAAGGATATCCCCAAGGAAGTGATCTTCCGGGGACTCGAGGAAGCGTTGGCGGCCGGCGTGCGCAAGCGCCTCGGCGTGGGCGAGGACCTACGGGTGCACATCGACCGCAAATCCGGCGAAGTCACCATGGAGGACGACGAGGAAGAGTACGAGTTCGACCTCGTCGAGCTGGGGCGCATCGCGGCCCAGGCAGTGAAGCAGGGATTCCTTCAGCGCGTGCGCGAGGCCGAGCGCGACGTGCTGTTCGAGGAATACGAAGCCCGCGTCGGACAGCTCGTCAACGGCGTGGTGCAGCGCTTCGAAGGCGACGCGCTCGTGATCAACCTCGGCAAGGTCGAAGCCTACCTCTCGAAGGAAGACCGCGTCCGCGGCGAGACGTTCAACCCCGGCGATCGCATCCGCGCGATCATCGTCGAGGTCCGCAAGGAAGGCGCGCGCGTGCGCATCCTCCTGAGCCGCACGCACCCCGACCTCGTGCGGCGGCTCTTCGAGCTCGAAGTCCCCGAGATCGCCGACGGCATCATCGAGATCAAGCGCGTCGTCCGTGAGCCGGGCTACCGCACGAAAATGGCCGTGCTCTCGCAGGATCCGAAGATCGACAGCATCGGCGCCTGCGTCGGCGTGCGCGGCTCGCGCATCAAGGCCGTGATCGATGAGCTGCGCGGCGAGCGCATCGACATCATCAAGTGGTCGGACTCGCTCGAGACGCTGATCATGAACGGCCTCAAGCCGGCGACGATCCACCTCGACAACATCTACCCCGACGTCGATTCGCACTCGGCGGTCGTGATCGTCGACGAGGACCAGCAATCGCTCGCGATCGGGAAGAAGGGTCAGAACGTGCGCCTCGCCAGCCGCCTGTGCGGCTGGGAGATCGACATCAAGACGCGCAACGAGTTCGAGGCCGATTCCCGCGGCAAGGGCCCCGCCGGCGCCGAAGACGCCGGCGATCCATCGGACGGCGCCGACGAGAGCAGCGGCGACGCCGAGGACGGGGAGCGCCCCTACGAAGGACAGGGAGAACAGAGCTCGATCGAGGCTCGAGCGGAGAGTTGATCCACGCCCAGCCGCGGACTAGGCGGTCGAACAACGGAAGACGGAACAGGAACACTTGACCCAGAAGAAGCGCATCTACGACCTCGCCAAGGAATACGGCATGTCCGGTCAGGACTTGGCGAAGAAGCTCCGTGATCGCGGCTTCGATTGGATCAAGGGTCCGATGTCCGCGCTGGACGATTTCCAAGTCCTCCAAGCCCAGGGACTGCTCGAGGCCGAGGGTCGCAAGTCGGCCACGCAGGTCGAGTCGTCGGACATCGGCGGCGGGCTCGTCCTGCGCAAGAAGAAGAAGAAGCTCTCGCTGACGAGCGGCGACGTCGACGAGGCCGCGGCAGAAGCCGCGCCGCCCGCGCCGACGCCGAAGGCTGCGCTGCCCACGCTCGAGGTCGAGCCGATCGAAGCGGAACCGGACGAGCCGGTCGCGGCCGCGCCGGTCCCGGTCGTCGAGCCTCCTCCGCCGCCCGTCGAAGTCGTACGTCCGCCGGCGCCGCCGCCGCCGCAGGCGCCACCCGCACCGGCACCCACGGAAGTCACGTCGTCGGCGACGCCGAGTGCCGCACCCGCGGAGCCGCCTGCCGTGCTCGCGCCCAAGGAAGAGCTCGCGCCGGCCGCGAGCGCACCGGCCGAAGCCGCACCCGAAGCCGAGGCTGCGGCGGAACCCGCGGCTCCCACCAGCACGGTCACCCCGCCGGCGACGCCGAAGCGACTGGGCAAGGTCGTCGGCTTCATCGATCTGTCGAAGCTGAAGAGCCAGACCGCGAAGAAGCCCGAGTCGCGCCGGCTGCGTTCGAAGGACGACGTCGCTCCGGACGTGCAACCGACGCTCGGCCACGACAAGAAGCGGGCGCTCGTCCGCGGCGACCGCGGGACGCGCGGCGGGCTCTCCGCCGGTCAGCTGCGCGAGCGCGAGGCCGGGCGATTCCTGCGCCGCCGCGGACCGACGCCCGCGGGCGCGCGCCCGGCCGCACCTCGTCCGGGGCGCGGCGCGCGCTCCGAAGGCTCCTCCTCCCCGTACGCCGGCGGCAAGGTCCA
>CAZQHA010000389.1:0-4385 GCA_964592795.1 uncultured Planctomycetaceae bacterium
GTCGGCGCTCTGGAGCGCGCTCATCGGGAACATGACGCACAAGGAGAGCACGAGGGCGACGAGCGTCGTGTTGAACGCGACCGCCAGGCCCGCCGTCACGTTCCCGAGGGACGTGCGGATCACCTCGAGCTGCTGCGCGCCCTGCATCGTGTCCGAGAAGCCGTGCACGGACTCGCCGATGCCGAGCACGGTGCCGATGAAGCCCATGATCGGGATGGCCCAGATCAGCACCTTGACGAAGACGTAGCTCGATTCGACGGTCTGCGCGTCGGCGTCGGCCGCCGCGCGCATGTAGCTCGCCACTTCCTGCGGCGAGCGCCCCGTGGCGTAGTAGCGCAGGAGCTTCAGCGCGCGCCGGATCGCGAACGTGCCCGGCAGGCGGGCATCGAGCTCCTGCGCGTGCCGCGCGAAGCGTTCGACGTTCGCGCTCGAGATGGTGTCGCCGAGCTCGTCGGGGAGGACGTCGGCGCGCAGCGCGCGCCGTTGTCGCGCGTGCGCGATGCGCTTCAGCACGAGGATCATCGCCGCCCACGACGCCAAGTACACGGAGACGACGTTCACCCACTTCCCGGTGACGACGATCTGGACGAACTGGGAGTCCTGTGGGCCGAACGCGCAGGCCGCGTAGACGAGCGCCGTGGGCACGATCGCGAGCAATGCGGCGAGCACGACGCTGACCTCGACCGCGAGCTTTCCCGCGCGCGAGCGGACGGGCGCGGACGGCGCGCCGGTCGAATCGGGGACCGTCGCGACGAACGAGTGCTGGCATTTCGGACAGACCTGCAGCTTCCCCTTCGCGTCGGGCGCGACGAGCAGCTCGACGTGGCACTTCGGGCAGGTCGTGACGATGTCCATCAGGGGGGGCGGACGCCTAGCGCAGGCTGGCCGTCTCTTGCGGCGGCTTGGGCGGAGCCGCGAGCGCGGCGAGCGCGCGCGCCAGATCGCGCCGGAAGGGATCGGTGACGCGCGTCTCGAGCTCGGCCAGCATCGTCCGAGCGCGCGCCAAGTCGTCCGCGCCGCCGCGGGCGATCAGCGCCTGCACGAACAGGAACCGGTAGCGCAGGGCGTCCTCGGGCGTGAGCTCGCGCGGCTCGACCGATTCGAGCGCCTCGATCGCCGCGGCGACGCCGCGGCCGCCGAGCGTGAAGCTTGCGCGCGCCCGGATCAGCGCCTGCTGCGCCTGCGAGAGGCGGGAGCCGTACTCGGGGCTCTCCTGGAGCCGCTGTGCGCGGACCTCTTCGCGCCCGAGCTCGCGGTCGCTCGCGATCCACGCGTACTCCGCTTGGGGCGCGGTCGCGGGTCCCGACTCCGCTTTGTTGGCGGCTTCGGCGCCGGAGCGCGGCGGCAGGACGCCCAAGTTCTCGTGCCCGGATTCGCGACCCGCCATTAGCCAGAGGTATTCCGCGAGGACCGGGTGGTCCGGGGCGAGATGGAGCACGAATCCGAACTGCGCCAGCGCTCCGGCGACGTTCTTCTGCGCCGCGAGCAGCTGGCCGAGCAGCACCCACAGGTCGAGCGAGCCCGGCTCGTGCTCGAGCTCGTACTGCACGAAGCTCTTGGCGCGGTCGGGGTCGACGGCGAGCAGGAACTTCGCCCAGCGCTCGGCCGCTCCCGGAGACAGGCTCTCGACCGCGACGTCCGGGTGGTCCTCGCGGAAGCGATCCAGACGGGCGTACGCGCGCGCGAGCGCCAGCGAGGGGTTCGCGGCATCGAGCGCGAGCTCGAGCTTCGCCTGCGCGACGACGATGCGCGGATCGTCCGGCAAGGCCGCGTGCAGCCGCTGGAGCTCGATCCAGCACGCGCGCGGCCCGATCTCGGCCGGCGTCGCTCGCATGGCCTCGTCGAGGACCGTCAGGAACTCGCCCGCGGCCGGGTGATTGGATCCCGCGTCGATCGACTGCAGCGCCTCGGAGTACGCGCGGATCGCTCCGGCGCGCTCGCCGCGCGCGGCGAGGAGCTGGGCCAGCTTCCACTGGGCCTCGCCCGAGCCGGGATCCTCCGTGGCCGCGGCGCGCGCGACCGAGAGCGCGCCGGCGATGTCGCCGCGCAGCTCCAGGATCGAAGCCTCGTCGAGCAGGCGCTCCGCCAGCGTGCCGGAGAGCTCGCCCAGCGCTTCCATGCGGCGGATGCGCAGTCCGATCTCCGCGGTGGCGTTCTGCGCGGACTCGGGCGGGATCGCTTCCGCGATGTCCCACGCCGGACCGAAGCTCGGGTTCTTCGCGAGCACGCCGGCGATCCAGCGCCGCGCGACCGCGGGCTCGTCGTTCGTCCGGGCGAGCAGGGCGGCGAAGAGTCCCGGCCACAAGTCGCCGTGGCTCGCGCTGTCCATCGCGTCGATCTCCGCGCGCGCCCATCCGCGCGTCAGCGGGATGTAGAGCGCGAGCAGCGTGCACAGCGCGCGCCGCGGATCGCGCGCCCCGTCGGGGCCCACGAGGAAGCGTCGCGTCTCTTCGAGCGCTCGCTCGCCGAAGTACGGCGGCGGAGTCCAAGCTTCGCCGGAGAGCGCCGCGGCGGCCGCGGCGATCAGCTGCCAGCGCGGATCGTTCGGGTCGGCTTTGAGCGCGGCGTCGATCTCGTCCGCGGCGACGTCGTGCCGGTCAGCCAAGAGGTCGACGATCGCGGCGTGCATCGGCGCGGGCTCGAAGCCGCTGAAGCGCAGCACCGACGCCGCGGACGCGAGCTCGCCCAGCCGATCGTCGGTGACGCACGCGAGCATCGTCAGGAGCTCGGCGCTCCCGCCGGTGTCGAAGGCCTCCGCGCGCTCGAGGAACGACTCGACCGACTCGAGGTCGGCGCGCCCGAGCGCGGCCGCGGCGCGGCGGATCAAGACCTCGCCGCTGCGCGTCTTCGGATCCAGGTCGAGCGCCTCGAGCAACCGGTCGGCCGCGGACGCCGAGCCGCCGGCGAGCATGCGGTCCGCGAGCGCCATCCATTCGGCCGGCTGCGGCTCGGACATCTTCACGAGCGCGTTCGCCATCTGATCGACGCGCTTGTGGTCGTGGCACTCGATCGCGGCTTCGAGGAAGAGGTCGAGCGAGCTGTGCATCGCCTCGCGCGTGCGGGCCAGCGGGACGAGCTCGGCCAGCGCCGCCTCGGGCTCGCCGAGATCGAGGTGCAAGCGCGCCGCCAGTCGGATCCCGTCCGGGCCCAGGCTCTCGGCGCCGAGCTGCTCGAGGATCGACAGCGCGCGGCGCTTCTCGCCGCGGGCCGCGAGCGTGCGCGCGACGACGAACCTCCCGGCGTGGTCGGGATCGGCGTGCATCAGCCGGACGAGGTCGCGGTACGCGAGCGACTCGAGCGGGATCGTGCGGCGGATCTCGGCGCTCTTCTCGTCGGGGCCGACGAGCTCGAGGCGCGACAGGAAGAGATTGATCACCTCGCGCGTGCGGCCGAGCTTCTGCGCGAGCTCGATCTCGAGGTCGAGCCCGGGCAGGAACCCCGGCAGGATCGCGAGCAGCTTGCGCACGTGCACCGACGCGCGCTCGAGGTCGCCGACCTCGATGTACACGCGCGCGAGCGACCACAGCTCGTACGGGCTCGACTCTTCGACGAGGTCGTAGCCGCGGCCGGACGTGATCGATTGGCGCACGAGGTCGAGGTCGACGCCGTTCGCGGAGAGCTCGCGGTCGCCGAGCTCCTTCCACGTCGGCAAGAGCGACTCGGTCTGCTCGGGCAGGAGGCACATCCCGCGCGCCCAGCGCAGCTCGGGCTCCACGAGCCCGCCGCGGGCGGACGCGAACTGCAGCCGCGCGAGGCGCAGCCAGCGCTGTCCGTCGCCGTCCGGGTCGAGCGCGACCGCGCCCTCGAGCGCCTCGCGTTCGAGCGCGAAGTCCTCGAGCTCGCGCGACGCGCGCGCGATCTCGCGCCACGCGATCGCGCGCGCGTTCGGGAACGGCTCGCGCGCGGTGCTCGCGGCGTAGCGCTGCAGCTTGAAGCGGCCGTCGCGCGTCGCGCCGCCCGAGATCTCGCACAGGCCCAGGTACAGCTCGGCGGCGCCGTCGCCGGTCGCCTTGAGCGCCTGGGCCGCGACGGCCAGCGGCCGCCAGCGCTTCTGTCGATAGAGGACCTCGCAGCACTCGGAGAGCAGCGCCTGCGAGCCGCCCTTTCGAAGGCCGGTCCAGATCGTCGCGAGCTCGGACGCGTAGCGCAGCCGTCCCTGCTTCTTCAGCTCGCTGATGAGGAAGGTCATCGTCGCCTCGTCCTCGTGCAGCGCGTGGCCCTTCATCGCCGTCGTCGCGAGCTCGATCGCGATGTCGGTCTGGTCGGCGCGGCGGTACAGCTCGAGCAGCCCCGCGAAGGAGCGCGCGCGGAAGCCCGCGCCGAGGCTGTTCGCGAGCACGGTGCGCGCCTCCGCGAGATGGACCGCCGAGGCGTGCGCGGCGTCG
>CAZQHA010000390.1:0-4383 GCA_964592795.1 uncultured Planctomycetaceae bacterium
AGCTCGAGAACATCACCGCGTTCTGCTTCGGCGACGGCACGTTGCCGACGCCGTGTCCGTGCGTTCCGCCGAACGTGGTGCCGAGCCCCAGCGGCGCGCCGGGACATGGCTGCGGGAACTCGTTCAACCACGCGGGAGCGCTGCTCACCGCGAGCGGATTGCTGACGCCCGATCAACTCACCTTCCATTGCGCGGTGAGCTCGAACTACGCGGCGTTCGGCTTCCTTTTCAAAGGCAACGCGCAGAATGCGGGCGGTGTCGCGCTCGCCGACGGCGTCTCGTGCGTCAGTGGCGCGATCGTGCGCTTCGGCGGACATTACGCGGGGACGTACGGCGCGGCTCAGGGCACGTGGACGTACCCCAACAACACGCAGACGGTGCCCGTGTCGACCGCGTCGGCGCAAGGTCCCGCGCAGCACGCGTACTACCAGCTCTATTACCGCAACGCGGCGGCGAACTTCTGCAACCCCGCGACGGCGAACCTCTCGAACGGCATCGACGTCGAGTGGCCCTAGCGCACCCGAGCGCGCGTGCTACTTGCGCACACGCACCGGGAACGGCGGCTGCTTCGTCTTCTTCGGCGGGTTCTTCTCGAGCTCGGCGAGCACCTCTTGGATCGCTCGATCGAGCTGCGGATCGCGCCCGTCCATGACGTCCGCGGGCCATTGCTCGACCTCGATGTCGGGCGGGACGCCGACGTTCTCGACGCCGAAGCCTTCCTCGGTATAGAAGCCGAGGTTCGGCGCGGTGACGTTGCCGCCGTCCATCAACTCGGGGAAGCCCAGGATGCCGACGAGCCCGCCCCACGTCGGACGGCCGATCAGTTTGCCGAGCTGGAACTTGCGGAACATCCACGGCAAGAGGTCGCCGCCCGAGCCCGCGGTCTCGTCGATCAGCATCACCTTCGGTCCGAAGATCGCCGCTTGCGGCGTCGCGAAGCTCTCGCCGTAGCGCGTCGCCCAGTGACTGACGTACGGGCGGCGCAGGATGTCGATGTAGTAGTCCGCGACCGATCCGCCGCCGTTGTGACGCTCGTCGACGATGATCGCCTCGCGATCGGACTGCGGGAAGAAGTAGCGCTTGAAGTACACGAAGCCGAGCTCGGCCGTGTTCGGCACGTGCACGTAAGCGACGCGGCCCTGCGTGGCTTCGGTGACCTTCTTGATGTTGCCTTCGACCCAGTCGCGGTTGCGCAGCGCGGTCTCGCTCGCGATCGGCACCACCTTCACGTTGCGTGAGCCGCTGCCGTCGGCATTGGGACCGACCGTGAGCTCGACTTCCTTGCCGGCCGTGTTCTCGAAGCGCGCGTACAGGTTCTCGTTGGCCCGCAGGTCGCGGCCGTCGACGGCGAGCAGGTACTCGCCGCGTTGCACCTGCACGCCCGGCTCCGTCAGCGGCGCGCGCAGATCGGGCGTCCAGTTGAGTCCGCCGTAGACCTTGCGGAATCGGTAGCGATCGCCGTCGATCTCGTAGTCCGCGCCGAGGAGTCCCCCGGGCACCGTGCTCGCCTTGACGAGCGTGTCTCCCCCACCGTTGCGGCTGTGTCCGACCGCGAGCTCCGAGCACAGCCACGCGATGAGGCGCGTCAAGTCGCCGCGCGTCGTGAGGTGCGGCAGGAACGCCGTGTACCGCGCCTTCATCGCGTTCCAGTCCGCGCCGTGCATGTTCGGGTCGTAGAAGTAGTCGCGGTTGATGCGCCAGGCCTCGTCGAAGATCTGACGCCACTCGACGCGCGGATCGATCTTCACCTCGATCGCGTCGAGCGCGAGCTTGCCCTTCGACTTGTCGATCGAGTCGCCGAGCGCGGTCACCCACGAGCCGTCCGACGTCGAGAACAGCACTTTCTCGTGGTCGCGCGAGAGCGCGAAGCTCTGCACGCCGTCGACGAGGCTCTTCTCCTTGCGCTCCTTCAGATCGAAACGCGCGAGCGCGCTCTCCGAGTTGTCGAAGGAGAACTCGGCGCGCGCCGCCTTGCGATAGAAGAGCTGGCCCGCCTTGCCCGCGACGAGGCCGGAGTAGAACGCCGGTTCGAGCGGCAGCGCGACGATCCGCTGCGCGATGCCGTCGAAGTCGATCTTCACGGCCACCGGCTCGTCGGACTCCTTCTTTTCCGCATCCGACGTCTCGCCTTTCTCCTTGGCGTCGTCCTTCCTCTCCTTCGACTTCTCGTCGCCGGGCTTCTCCTCGTCGCTCTCCTTCGCGAGCGGCGACGGCGTGTCCTTCGCGAGACACACGAGGTACAGCGAGTTCCGTTGCTCGATGTCCGAGCTGGCTTGCGAGAACCACGTCAGGAACGGACCGGCGTCCGTCGAAGCGGCGAGGTAGAGGTACTTGCCTCCCGCGTCGAACACCGGCTCGGACACGTCCGACAAACCGTCGGTGATCGCGTGCGATTCGCCCTTCTCGACGTCGTAGATCTCGACGCGGTGGAACCCCGTCGCGCTCTGGATCGTGTACGCGAGCCAGCGCGAATCCGGCGACCAGTCGTGCTCGATGTCCGAGATGACGCTGTACACCTCGTTCTGTCCGACCTTCTTCGACGCGCCGGACGCGACGTCGAGCAGGTAGAGCGAGTCGGAGTTGTCGCGGTAGCTGATCTTCTTGCCGTCCGGCGACCACTTGGGATCGAAGTAGAAGCCCGCACCGCCGAGCGCGATCGTGCGACGCTCGCCGCGGCCGTCCTGCGGCGCGAGCACGAGCTGGTTCTCGCCGCTCGCGTCGGAGATCCACGCGATCGTCTTGCCGTCCGGCGACCAGGCGGGGGAGCGCTCGTTCGCGCCCGGCGTCGCGGTCAGGTTGCGCGGGTCCCCCTTCTCCGCGGGCACGGTCACGATCTCGCCGCGGAAGCCGAGCGCGACGCGCGCGCCCGAAGGCGAAAGGTCGGCGCTGCGGACGTAGTTCGCGCCCTTCACGAAGCGCGGTCGCGTTTCGACCAGGTCGGCGGCGACGCCGATCTTCAGGCGACTCGTCCGGCTGCTCGCGGGATCGAAGAGATGCAGCCAACCGGCTTGCTCGTACACGATCTTGCCCGCGCCGCTCGTCGCGTTCTGGATCGGGAAGTCGTCGTGGCGCGTCAGCTGCGTGACCGACTTCGACGAGGGATCGAACGCGAACAGGTTGAACTCGCCCGCGCGATCCGAGCGGAAGTACACCTTGTCGCCGACCCACATGGCGTCGGTGTCGTTGCAGCGCTCCTTCGGCTGCGGCACCTGCACGACCGAGCGGTCGGCGAAGTCAAAGATCCAGATGCGGCTCGCGGTGCCGCCGCGGTAGTTCTTCCACTGCGTGAACGCGTCGCGCAGCGGGTTGTACGCGAGCTTCTTGCCGTCGGGCGAGAACGCGGCCTTCGTGCACGTCGGCAACCCGTATCCGGTCGGAAAGCCGCCGTCGAGCCCGACCCGGAAGAGGTGCCAGAAGCGCGTCGTGTGCACGTCGCGCTGCGAGATGAACGCGACGGCTTGGCCGTCGGCCGTGAAGTCCTGCACGATGTCGTCGCCCGGATGCCAAGTGAGCCGCCGCGGCTCGCCGCCGTCGACCGACACGACGTACACGTCGATGTTGCCGTCGTACTGACCCGAAAAGGCGATCCACTTGCCGTCGGGCGAGAAGTGCGGCCGGAACTCGGGCCCGGTGTGCGAACTCAGCCGCCGGACGTTCGTGCCGTCGAGGCTCGCGACCCACAGATCGCCGGCGTAGGCGAACGCGACGTGCTGCGCGCTGACGGCGGGTTGCTCGAGCATGCGCGTGTCGCTCGTGTCGGCGCGGTCGCGCGGCGCGGGGGCCTGCGAGACCGCGCTCGACGAAGGAGCGGCGGCCGGCGTCGGCTCCGCGCTCGCGGGCGACGTGCACGCGAAGCCGAGGGAGATCGAAAGAAGGGACGCGACAGCGGGGGGGCATCGATTCATGGCGCGAATCGTAGCGATGGCCGCCGCGAGCCCTGGTGATAGAGGTGTAAGTGCGGTCACCCGCCGTCGTACGGCGGCGTGCTCGAGTCGCGCACGCCGTCAGGGCAGGACGACGTCGAGGGATGCTCCCGCGGAAACGTCGAGCGGAATCTCGGACTGCGGACCGACCGTTCCTCCCTCGGGCGTGACGCGCATCCGGCAGAGCCGCGCCGTACCGGCCAGGACCGTCGGCAGCACGAACGTCCCGTCCGCCGCGGGCTTCACGCGCGCGCGGCAGCGCAGCCCGCGTCCGTCGCTCGACTCGAACTGCACCGCGACGTCCGCGCCGGGCTCCGCGACCTTGCCGCGCACGCTCGCGGTGCGCAGAGCCACCGGGAGCGCGTTCTCTCCGCGTTCAAGCCTCGTGTCGAGCGAGAACTCCACGTCGTCGTGCGCGGGAGGAGCGAGGTCGAGCGCGTACGGTCCCGGCTCCCTCACC
>CAZQHA010000391.1:0-4372 GCA_964592795.1 uncultured Planctomycetaceae bacterium
GTTCAACAATGCCGGCGTCATGCTCGGCGACGACGACGACGCGATCAGCACGTCGGAGGCGACGTGGGACAAGACGCACGCGATCAACCTGAAGGGCGTCTTCCTGGGCTGCAAGTACGGCATCCCCGCGCTGCGCCGCGCCGGCGGCGGCTCGGTGATCAACGTGGCGTCGTTCGTCGCGCACGTCGGCGCCGCGACGGCGCAGATCGCGTACACCGCGAGCAAGGGCGGCGTCCTGGCGATGACGCGCGAGCTCGCCGTCATCCACGCGCGCGAGAACATCCGCGTCAACGCGCTGTCGCCCGGACCGCTCAAGACCGAGCTCTTGATGAAGTTCCTGAACACGGACGCCAAGAAGCAGCGGCGTCTCGTCCACATCCCGATGGGACGATTCGGCGAGGCGAAGGAGATGGCGAAGGCCGCGCTCTACCTCGCGAGCGACGATTCGTCGTACATGACGGGCGCCGAGTTCCTCGTCGACGGCGGCATCACCGCGGCGTACGTGACGCCGGAATAGCGGCGGAGCCGCCGACGATTCAACGATCGGGGCATGCGTAGAGCTTGCCGTCGAGCCCGCCGAAGTAGACGCGTCCGTTCGCAACCGCCGGTGAGCTCGCGACGCCGTACGCGAACTGGCCGGCGATCTCCCCCATCGGCACGCGCCAGCGCTCGCGGCCGGTCTTGCGATCGACGGCAAAGAAGCCGCCGCGGTGGTCCGCCATGTAGCCGACCGTTCCCACGGCGCCGATGTAGACCGTGCTCTCCGTCACCGCGGGAGACGACCACGCCGATCCGTCGGTGTCGAACGTCCACACCGAGCTCCCGCGGCGCGCGTCGATCGCGTAAAGACGCTGCGCATCCGACGAGCCGACGTAGAGCACTCCGTCCTTCACGGTGCCGGACGACTCGACCCACGAGAACCAATAGAAGTAGCGCCACAGCACGCGGCCGCTCGCGAGCTCGAGCGCGAGCACGTCCGCGCTGCGGCTCCCGATGTACACGGCCTGCGCGTCGATCGCGGGCGAGCTGACCACGACGTCGCCCGTGTCGTGCTTCCATTTCAACTCGCCGCTCTGCGCGTCGAGCGCGTACACCCAGTGGTCGCGGCTGCCGAACACGACGAGCCCGCCGGCGACCGCCGGAGTCGAACGCACGGGCGCCTTCGTCGGGAAGTCCCAGCCCAGCTCACCCGACTCCTCGTCGAGGGCGCAGAGCCGTCCGTCCGCGCTGCCGACGTACACGACGCCGCCGTCGACGGTCGCGGCGGAGGCGAAGAAGTCGTATGCGCCTTCGCCGTTTCGCGGGAGATCGCGTCGGAACTCGCCCGTCTGGACGGAGACGCGCCAGATCTCTTTCCCGCTCGCCGCGTCGAGCTTGTAGAGCTTCCCGTCGTCCGACGGGACGAAGACGTGTCCGCGCGAGACCGTGGGTCGCGCGAAGACCGCGCCCCCGGTGCGGAACTCCCACACCGGCGCTCCGGTATCGGATCGGAGCGCGTGCACGCGTCCGTCGCTGGCTCCGATGTAGACGGTATCGCCGTGGACGGCGGGCGACGACCAGATCGGCGACTTCGCGTCGAAGGTCCACGCGGGCTGCACGATCGACGCGGCCGCGTGGGGCGGCGGACGCGGCGGCATCACCGTGCCGCGCTTCAACTCCAACGTGATCTCTCGACCTTGGAACGGGAGCCGCCCGGTGAGCGTGCCGGTCGCGTCGTCGAGACGAAGCCGCACTTCGCCGGCCGTGTACTCGCGCCCATCTCGAACGAACTTGCCGAGCGGGACGTCGTGGATGTTCGTCAGCGGAAGGTCGAGCCGCGACGAGACCGCGCCGTCCCCCGTCTCGTCGAACCGGAAGTAGATCTCGGTCGCGTCGCCGCCCGTCGACGCCTTGCCTTCCCACACGCCGGCGAGCGGGTGCGGATCGGCGCCCGCCGCGATCGACAGCGACACGAAGAGGAGCGGGAGCATCGCGGCTACGTTACCGAGGGACGATCCTCGCGGCGTAAGCTCGCGGTCCGACGCCGGTCAGCGCCGCGTGTGCCGTGCAACGCCCGCTACTGCGGGAAGGCCATGAATCGACCCGATCCCGGATAGATGTGGCAGTGCGGCGCCCACGCCGGAACGTCGCAGCCCGCCTGGTACATCTGCTTGACCTGCGAGTTGGTGAGCGCGCGATCGAAGATGCGGATCTCGTCGATGTCGCCGTTGAACTCGCACGCGCCCGGATCGTTCCCGGGACCGCGGTTCCCGACCATCACCGGATCGCCGTTCGCGGTTCCGGGCGTCGGGAGCGTCGTCGGAGTGCCGACCACGGCGCCGTTCACGAAGAAGCGAACGGTCCTGCCGTCCGGTTGGCGGACGAAGGCCACGTGGATCCAGTTGCCGACGCACGCATTGATGTTGGCGACGGCGAGCGGTCCGCCATCCTCGTTCTGGAACAAGAGCTGACGGTTCTCCCTCGAGATCTTGAAGGTGTAGTTCCCGCCCTTCGAGAAGATCGTGCCTTCCGTGCACTGGGCGTTGCCGGTCGAGTGATCTCCGAGCGGCCGGATCATCGCCATGCCGGTCATCGCTCCGGTCAGATCGAGGTCGTCGTAGTCGGGGATCGTGAACTCGTCCACGTTGTTGTCCGGTCCGTAGCGGAGCGCATTGCCGCACGGCGCGGGCACGAGCGTGGCGCCGGGGCCGAGAACCCCTTGATGGCCGTTGTCGCTGTCGAGCCCGAGGTCCAGGAAGTCGTCGAACTTCCAGAACGCGATCGAGCACGGCAACCCGCACACGCCGCGCGGATCCGCCAGTGCGGCCTGCAGCGCCGGATGCGACCACGTCGTGCCGCCGTTCTCGCTCCCCAGCGCGGTGCAACCGCCGTGCGTGTGGATTCCGATCGCGAGCCCTTGTGCGGCCCACAGGATCGGTGAACCGGAGTTCCCCGTCGTCGTGTCGACCGTGTGCGTGATCGCGGTCTGATCCAGTCCGCTCCAGGTGCCCAGGCTCGTCTGCTGCACTTGATTCAGGAACGGTGGAGTCTCGTCGACTCCACATCCGGTCACGCGGAGCTGGAGCTCCGAATCGAACGCCGGCGGAGGCGCGGCGGTGAAGCTCACGCCGCCCTGGCTCGCGAAGGGCGTGAGGCCGGTCTCCGTATTCGAGAACACGCCGAAATAGCCCCAGTCGTCGCCGATCGTGTTCGCGTCGCTGGCCTGGATCGACGTGAGATCGACGGCGTACTGATGGCTCGGCGCGGGGTGGACGATCGTGCCGTCCGGCGCGGAGTTCGGCACGTTGAACTCGACGACGTCCATCCAACCCGTGCAATGCCCGGCGGTGAGCATGCAGTGATTGCAATCGTCGATCATGAACGCCGTGCACCCGAACGGCAGGACCCGGCCGACCCGCGCGTCCGTCGATTGGATGCGGTCGTCGAGCGCTCCGCAGATCGAAGGGAGCTGCCCGCTCGCGAGCCCCGCGATGGCGCTCGAGAGCACGACGCGGTTGGCTTCGATCGACGGCGGCGCGACGACCTCGACCAGGACCGTGTCGCCGTTGAAGTACGCGCTCGTGTTCCGCCACTCGCGACAGTGAGCGGCCGTCAGCTCCTGCACGGCGCCGTCGTGGAGCGACGTGATCCGCAGCACGGACCGCCGATCTCCCTGGAACTCGTTCGCGAGGTCGATGCGGTCGAACTCGAGCCGCAGCCATCGCGCTCCCGAGACCTGGACCGGAAACGCGATGATCACCTCGCGCGCCTTCCCGGTGTTGCGCACGAGTCCGCTGTCGTAGCGATGCTCCACGGTGACGCTCGGCGGTGTGTGCTGTTGCGCGCCAGCCAGGGGGACGACCGCCGCCGAGAACGCTGCGACGGCCGTCGCCAAGGCGCGACCACGAGTGCGAGATGCATGGAGCATTGGTTATGTCCGGGGAATCAGCCGCGGATTCGCGAAGAGCCCAACGATAACAGCCTGTGTGTACGGCGGCAGCCGAATCGCTCCGCGGCGCGCGCGCATCCGCGCCGACCGCCGAGCGTCCCATCCGCGGACGCAATCGAGTTAACGATCGTTAATCCGCGACTCACGCGAGCCGCCGATTCATCGCTGCCACGACATCAGAGTGGACGCCGGGGCTTCGGCGACGGTTCCGAAAGAGCGCGCCGACTCTCCGCGGAGCCCGGGATTTTCCCTACAACACCCGCGATTGGGACGGTTCGAGGGATTCGGGAAGAGCATGGATTGGCACGCTCTGGGGGTGGGAGTACGATGCGGGCCCGCTCGATTGCTCTCTGCCTTGACGACGACTCACGACTCTCCGCTCGCGACGAGGGAACTCCTCAGGTTCCGACTTCGTCCGGAGTGACGTCGCAGGACTCGGCTGGC
>CAZQHA010000392.1:0-4370 GCA_964592795.1 uncultured Planctomycetaceae bacterium
CACGCAGAGCGCGTTCGGCGCGCCGACCGCGCTGCTCGTCGCGTACAGGTCGACATATCCGTCCTGATTCGCGTCGACCACCGAGACGGCGGCGCCCATGCCCGCGACGTGCGGCATGATCGGGTCGAGCTTGCGATCGAGCGTCGGAGCCGTGTGCACGAAGTCGATGCCGATCGACTTCGAGACCTCGGTCAGCGTGAAGCCGTGCTCGGCCGGCGGCGCGTCCTTCGGCCGCGCCTTCCACCACGCGAACGCCATGACGGCCACGAACAAGACGGTGACGACGAATCTCATGGTCGGGTGGTGGGACGGTAACTCTGCGTCGGAGCGCGGGCATTTCAAGTGTAGCGGCGCTCGGAGAACCGTCGGCGCGGCGGTAGAGTCGCACCCATGCCGAGCGCGCCCGTCGACGTCGACTTGATCGTGAAGGGGGCGTCGGAGATCGCGACGCCCGTCGGATCGTCGCCCCGGAGCGGAGTCGCGCTCGACACGATCGACGTGCTCGCCCGCCACGCGATCGCCGTGCGGGAAGGCCGTGTGCTCGCGGTGGGCACCGAGGACGAGCTCCGATCGCGCTATCGCGCGAAACGCGAGCTCGATGCGCGGGGAGGCACCGTCGTGCCGGGCTTCGTCGACGCACACACGCACCCCGTGTTCGCGGGGACGCGGGAAGACGAGTTCGAGATGCGCACGCGCGGCGCGACGTACGTCGAGATCGCGAAGAGCGGCGGGGGGATCCTCTCGAGCGTGCGCGGCGTTCGCCAGAGCTCGACCGAGGAGCTCCTCGATCGTCTGCTCGTGCGCCTGGACCGCTTCCTCGAGCTCGGGACGACGACGATCGAGGCGAAGACGGGCTACGGCTTGTCCCTCGAGGACGAGATGAAGTGCCTCGAAGTGCTCGAGCGCGCGCGTGCGATCCACCCGGTCGAGGTCGTTCCGACGTTCCTCGGCGCGCACGATTACCCCGTCGAGTACCGCGATCGGCGCGGCGCGTACGTCGACCTCCTCGTGAACGAGATGCTCCCGCGCGTCGCGGAAGCGCGGCTCGCCGAGTACTGCGACATCTTCACCGAGGGGCATGCGTTCGGACTCGACGAATCGCGCGCGATCCTCGCCCGCGCGCGCGAGCTGGGATTCGGGCTGCGCATGCACGCCGACCAGCTCACGCCGCTCGGCGGCGCCGAGCTCGCCGCGGAGCTGCGCGCCGCGAGCGCCGACCATCTCGAGTTCGTCACCCCGCGCGGGATCGAAGCGCTCGCCGCCGCGGGCGTGATCCCCGTCCTGTGTCCGATCGTGCCGCTGTACCTGCGTGTCGAGCAGGAGGCGCCGGCGCGCGCGATGATCTCGGCGGGGCTCGCGCCGGCGCTGTCGACGGACTTCAATCCGGGCAGCTCGTACCTGCAGAGCTTGCCCGAGGTGCTCGCGTGGGCCGCGTTGCGCTACCGCATGAGCGCCGCGGAGTGCCTGAACGCCGCGACTCTCAACGCGGCGTGCTCGCTCGGTCGCGGCGCGCGTCTGGGCTCGATCGAAGTCGGCAAGGACGCGGACCTCGTCGTGCTCGACGTGCCCAACCACCGGCACCTCGTGTACGAGCTCGGCCGCAACGCGGTGATCGCGGTCGTGAAGTTCGGCGCCGTCGTGCTCGAGCGCGAGCCATGGCACGCGTCGCGTTCGGTGTAAACCGCGCGCGAGAGCGCTCGACGAAATGGCGCGGGCTCGCTCGGCGAGCTCTAATGACGCCCATGAGCCTCGTCGAATGCGTCCCGAATTTCAGTGAAGGCCGGCGGCCCGAAGTCGTCGAGGAGATCCTGGCGTCGATCCGCTCCGTTCCGGGCGTGAAGTTGATCGATTGGAGCCTCGACGCGAGCCACAACCGCTCGGTCGTCACGTTCGTCGGCTCGGCGGACGACGCGCGCGAGGCGGCGTTCCGCGCGATCGCGAAAGCGCGCGACCTCATCGACCTGACCCGGCACACCGGCGAGCATCCCAGGATCGGTGCGACCGATGTCGTGCCGTTCGTCCCGCTCGAAGGCGGCGCGATGCAGCAGTGCATCGACGCGGCGTGGCGCCTCGGAGAGCGCGTCGGACGCGAGCTCGAGATCCCCGTCTACTACTACGAAGCCGCGGCGAAGCGCCCCGATCGCAAGAACCTGCCGGACATCCGCAAGGGCCAGTTCGAAGGCTTGCGGGAGGAGCTCGGGAAAGTCGCCTCGCGCGAGCCCGACGCCGGCCCGAAGGACGCGATCCACCCGACGGCCGGCGCGACCGTGATCGGCGCGCGCACGTTCCTGATCGCGTTCAACGTGTACCTCGACACGGAGAACGTGCAGGTCGCGAAGGACATCGCGAAGAAGATCCGCGAACGCGACGGCGGCTTGCCCGGCATCAAGGCGATGGGTTTCGAGATCGAGAGCCCGCGCTGCGCACAGGTCAGCATGAACGTGTGCAACTACGAGGCGACCGGGCTCCTGCGCGTTTACACGGAGATCGAGCGCGAAGCGCGATCGCGCGGCGTCGCGATCCGCGAGAGCGAGCTCGTGGGCCTCGCGCCGCGCGCGGCGCTCTCGCCCGAGACCGCGGCGAAGATCAAGCTCGCGCGCTTCGACGCGAAGAAGCAGATCATCGAGGAGCTGATCGCCGGATGAGCCTCGTCTCGATCGTGCTGGCCGCCGCGATCGCGTCGCTCGGCGTGCAGGTGGACTCGCGCTCCGCCGCGGAGACGGCCCTCTTCGCGCAAGACGGGGAGAAGAAGGACTGCAAGAAGTGCGAGAACACCGGCCGCGTCACGTGCCCCGAGCACACGCGGGCCGAATGCGAGCTCGAGCTGGAGCTCGGTCTCGTCTACTGCAGCGTCCTCGTCGACTGCGCCGCATGCGGCGGCACCGGGCTCGTCGTGTGTCCCGACTGCAACGACGAATCCGCGGCGTCGGCGCTCGCCGACCGGCGATCGCACCTCGCGGCGCGCAAGATCGCGCTGAAATCGTTCGACGACACGATGAAACGGCCGCTGCGCAAAGCGGAGAGCCCGCACTTCGTGCTCGTCTGGGAGATGGATCGGCTGAAGGTGAACAAGAAGCACCTCGGCGCGCACGAGCTGCTCCACGTCTACTTGAAGCGTCTCGAGCGGTTGTTCGCCGACTACTGCGCGACGCTCGGCATCAACGACCAGGAGTTCGAGAACAAGTTCGAGGTGTTCGTCTGGCAGTTTCCACAGGATCAGCTCGACGGCTCGACGCGGTTCTGCGGGCAGAGCGGCGAAGGACCGATGAAGCTGATGGGCCGCAAGCCGCGGTTCTCGGTGCTGGGCAGCAAGAAGTACTTTCAGGACGACGAGCAGCTGCACCGCAACTTGGTGCACTCGGTGACGCACCTCTTGCTGTCGGCGCAGCAGCCCAGCGCGTGGCTGGGCAACTTGAAGTGCGGGTGGGCCGACGAGGGTCTCGCGCACTGGTTCGAGGAGAAGTACTGGGGCATCTGCGACAACTACTGCTACCAGGAGCAGGACGCGAACGTCGATTTCAAGGGCGGCAAGTTCAAGCTCGCGCTGCGCAAGATGGCGTCGATGGACGAGACACCGCCGATCAGCGAAGTGCTCCAGCACAACACCGACACGCTGACCTTGCCGATGCACGCCGCGGCGTTCGGCTACGTCGACTACCTGATCTTCCGCGACTCCACGAAGTTCAATCAGCTCCTGAAGAAGCTGCGCGAGCGCGTGCCGACGCGCGACGCGCTCCAGCAGGTCTTCGGGCTCTCACCGCTCGAGATGGAGACGCAATGGAAGTCGTGGATCCTCTCGACGTATCCGACGCGTTGAAGCGCGCTCCGCGGGAGCGGGGAGCGTGAAGCGCGCGCTCGCGCTGCTCGCGTTCGCGGTCTGCCTCCTGCTCGCGCACGCCGTTCGCACTCGCGCAGGGGCGGCGAGCTCGCTGACGGGATCCGAAGCCGCCGAGCTCGGCACGCACTGGCTCGTCGACGAGCCGGAGACCGCGGCCCACTTGCGGCGCATCGAGATCGCGATCGCGGCGGACCGTTTGCCGGAGATCGATCGCTGGCTCGAGCACCCGCACGGCGCCGAAGTTCCGTGGCTTCCTCTCTACGAGCTCACGCTGGCCGCGATCACGGAGCGGTTTGCCGGCGGCGATGCGTACGTCGAGCAAGCGCGCATCGAGGACTTCGTGCTCTCGATCCCCCCGTGGATCGGAGCGCTGACCGTGCTGCTCGTCGCTTGGTCCGTGCTCGGGCTCGCCGAGGGCGCCTCGAGCCGCACCGCATTCGCGAGCGCGCTCTTCGCCGCGGTCGTGTACGCGCTGTCGCCCGCGGCCATCCGATCGAGCGCGCCCGGCCGGCTCGATCCGTCGGCGTTCGCC
>CAZQHA010000393.1:0-4350 GCA_964592795.1 uncultured Planctomycetaceae bacterium
TTCCCGTGCCGCTCTCGCCGTGGATCATGACGCTCGCGTCCGTGGGCGCGACGCGCTCGATCATGTCGAAGACGGGCTGCATGGCCGCGGAGCGGCCGATGATTGAGCCGAATCGGCCTCGATCGCGCAGCTTGTCGCGCAGCTCGGCCACTTGGTGCTTCAGCGCGCGCGTGCGCTGCAGGTTCGTGAGCGTGCTCGTCAGCTTGGCGGGGTCGAGGGGCTTGGTGAGGTAGTCGAGCGCGCCGTTTTTCAGCGCTTCGACCGCGTCGGCGACCGTCGCGGTTCCGGTGACGACGATCCATTCCGGAGCGACGCCCTCTTCGACGGGCTCCTGGATGAGCTCGAGGCCGCTGCCGTCCGGCAGCTCTTGGTCGATCAGGAGCGCGTCGAACGAGCGCTTCTTGACCAGGCCGCGGGCGGCTTCGAGCGAGGATGCGCCGACGGCGTCGAAGCCTTCGCGCTGGAGCATGACGACCAAGCTCTCGCGGAACGCGACATCATCGTCGAGGACGAGCAGTGCGAGGGGTGCGGGGTGGCGTGTCAAGCGTGGATTCCGGGCGCTGCACGGCGCAGTTGCAAGGATAGCTCTCTCCGTCGAAGTTGGACTCTGTTAATTCGTAGCCGACGGGCCCACAGCCCCTCGCTCTTCGCGGTGCAGCGCCGTGTTCGAGGCCGGGGGGTCCGCATCAGTGGGTAGCAATAAGTCTGCCTCTCCGTGGAGTCCACCTCTCGAGCGATCGAGGGCTATAGGCGAGAGAGCATCCGCTTGCGCACGGCGCGCATCACACACCGTGCTCGTCCACTCCGGAAATCCAGGGAGGTTGCGATGACATCCGAGCCCCTCGAACACCCGCGTGAAGTTCCGACACCGACGGAATCGAGTGGACGTTGGACGAAGTTCGCAGCGAGCTGCAAGAAGCTCATGCAAGGTCTCGGCGTCCGTCGGCCGGGGTTCGACGGAGATCTACCGCAGGCGTACCGCGTCGATCCAGAAGAGGGCGACAAGAGCGCGGACGAGTTTTGCAAGTCGCGCTAGCTTCCTGAATCAGTAGTCATCGTGATCGGTCCGGAGGGTGGCGTGGGTTAGAGCCTCCTCCTGCGAGATCGATCCCTCTCGCGCCGCGATGAAGCTGATCCTCTCGAGTCTCGTCGTCTTGTCCGCGTGGGGCTGCTCCCCACAGGAATCGACGACGCACGCCGCCGACGACGCCGCGAAGAACGTCACGCCGATGGACCAATCCGAGTCCGAAGCGGACCGCGAGATCACTCGACAGATCCGGCAGGCGCTGCTCGCGCCGCCGGAGCTCTCCACGAATGCGAAGAACGTCAAGGTCATCACCCGAGACGGCAAGGTGACGCTCCGCGGGCTCGTCGACAGCCAATCCGAGAAGGATGACGTCGCCGCCCGCGCGCGCGCGGTTCCGGCGGTGATGGACCTCGTCAACCAGCTCGAAGTGAAGCGCAACTGAATCGACTCATGAAGAAGGCCATTTTTTGCATCGTCCGCGACTACGTCGGCGCGTCCAACGTCGTCAGCGATCTCAAGACCGCAGGGTTCGCGAGCAACGACATCTCCGTGCTGATGCCGGACAAGACCGGCACGCGGGACTTCGCTCACGAGCACCACACGAAGGCACCGGAGGGAGCGATCACCGGAGCCGGCGCAGGCGGCGTCGTCGGCGGCGCGCTGGGGTGGCTCGCAGGCATCGGTACGCTCGCCATCCCCGGCGTCGGTCCGTTCGTCGCCGCGGGTCCGATCATGGCCGCGCTCAGCGGCGCCGCGGTCGGCGCGGCCGTGGGCGGCGTCGGTGGGCTCTTGATCGGGCTGGGAATGCCGGAATACGAAGCGAAGCGATACGAGGGCAAGATCCAAGGCGGCAACGTGCTCGTGTCCGTGCACTCCGAGAACGCGGAGGAAACGAAGCGCGCGCGAGAGATCTTCGAGCGGGCGGGAGCGGAAGACATCGCGACGTCGAGCGAGGCCGCGGTGCCGAACCCTCGTCCGAACAAGCCGAGCGAACGCAAGCCCCGAGCTTCGTACTGAGCATGAGCCGCTCCTCGCTCGCGTACAGTGCGCCCGGAGAAGCTCCGCAGCGGAAGACTCCGACTCGACCGACGGAAGCGCCGCCGCGTCAACCGTTCGAGACGCCGCCGGTCACTCCCACTCCTCCCGGCGCACCGTCGACGCCGCCCGAACGTCCGCTCGAGAATCCGCCGGAGCGTCCGTTCGAGACTCCGCCGGTGCATCCTTCGCCACCGACCATGTCGCGTTCGCGCGACTTTCGAGTCCGCGCGCTCGCTCTCGCGAAGACGTAGACGCGGCAACTTGTAGACTGCGACGCGACCGGTGTCGTCCGATTCACGCGCGTTCGCGCGCGACGCGTGCTCGCCGCGACGAGCGCGGCGGCACAACGCTTGCCCTCTCGAAAAGTCTCGACACACCGAGCAATTCGATGGTCGGTTCCATCGGCTCGGGTCGGGTGTTTTCGGGAGACGGTCATCTGGAGACCATCATGCGTCAACGATTTGGACGAGAGTCACGCGGGTATCGAGAGGCCCGCGACGAGGCAGACACGTACGGCCGTCGCGGATACGGCGCGGATTGGGAGGAACAGGACGACGAGGGTCGCGTTGGACGGTACGACACGCGCAGTTCGTTCGGCGGCTCATCGGAGCGTGAACGAGAAGACGTGTATCCCTTCGGCGGACCGCGCTATTCGGAAGGCTCGCGACGCTACGAGTCCGGCGAAGGCGACGGCGGCGGAGGAGGATGGGGTTGGCGATCGGGACCGGACAGCTACACGCGACCGAGCATGTCTCGCGGCGGTTGGGGCTCGCGTGAAGGTGGGTCGGACGAGAGCTATCCGGGCGAACGCTACGGCGAACGTTCGCGTCAACAAGGATCCGGCTCGCGCGGCTGGCGCTCGGAAGATCGCTACGGTTCCGGTTCGCAGTGGGGCGGCGGCTACGGTGGTGGTCCGAGCTCGAGCTACGGCGGAAGCTCCGGATTCGGCGGCGGGACTCCCGGTTACGGCGGCTCCGGCTCCAGCTACGGCAGCGGTGGTGGCTACGGCAGCGGGAGTGGCTACGGCGGCGGGAGCTCCGGGATGAGCGGAGGACCTTCCGGCTACGGCGGCGGCAGCTACACCGAAGGCTATCGCAGTGGTTCCGGTGGCGGAGGCACGTACGGAGTCGGCGGACTTCAGAGCGGATCGTGGGGAACCTCCGGTAGCTCGGGTTGGAATCGGCCGATGGGGGGCGGCTCCGAACGTCACGGTTCGGAAGGAATGCTCGGAGAGCGTTCGAGCTTCCGCGGTCGCGGTCCGAAGGGCTACACGCGATCGGACGAGCGGATTCGCGAGGACGTCAACGATCGGCTGACCGACGAGGATTCGATCGACGCAAGCGAGATCGAAGTCACCGTCGAGAGCGGCGAAGTGACGTTGTCGGGCTCCGTGCCGGATCGGGAGATGAAGCGCCGGGTCGAGGATCTGGTCGAGTCGCTGTCGGGCGTCAAGAACGTGCAGAACAATCTGCGCGTGAAGAAGGACGTCTCGATCAGCGAGCGAGGGAGCGAACGCGAGCGGAGCAACGACCACTCGTCGTCGAGCTCGGGCTCGCGCACGTCGTCCGCTTCGAGCGCGACGGCGGGATTCGGAAGCAAGAGCAACCGATAACTTCGCCGTCTAGCAGCGGCCGATCTGTCGCCCGGTGACGGCAGATCGGCCGCTCTGCTTTTCGGTGAGATGAGGTACTCCGAGTCGGCATGCCGCTTGCAGATCCGCGATCGCGAAACGGAGCTTCCGTATGCGAACGATCGAGCGCGAGCGACGGCATGGATGCGATGGCGACGTCCGTTGCACGTTCTGCAAGACGATGCACGTCCGCGCGTTGCTCGCGCGAGATCATTCGCTTCGCGAAGCGCGCTTCGTTCGAAGCGACCTCGTGCTCGTGCCGGTCTGCTTCTAGGGGCGACCGCGCCGAATCGACTCGAGGAGGAAGATGATGTCACAACACAAGCAAACGAAGGATCGCAAACCATTCGTCCGTACCGGAGCACGGCGAACCGCGGACCGCGGCACGGTGCTCAAGCTGCTCCAAGCTTGCGTCGCGAACGAGCTGCGGTGCGTCGCGGAGATCGTCCGCTACAGCCGCAAGGACCCCGAAGCGTCGCGCGGACTTCTCGAGGATCTACTGGCGATGAAGGACGGACACGCTCGAGATCTGCTCGGCGTCCTGCGAAACCATCACGTCGCGGCGCAGTGACAGGAACGTCGTGGACCGCGCGGTCGGGTGCGCCGTCCACGCAGCGGGGCGGGGCGCCGGGATCCCGTACAGGAACCGCGCTAT
>CAZQHA010000394.1:0-4336 GCA_964592795.1 uncultured Planctomycetaceae bacterium
GATCTGCGAGCCGATCCGCACGAGCCGCGCGCGATCGCGCTTGGGCAGGTAGCGCTGTACGAACGCGTGGATGCGCTCGAGCTCGAACAGGAGGAAGTACGTGTAGATCGGCAGGAGCACCATCAGCCCGAGGAACGCCATGAACGAGCCGAAGACGCGCTGCATGAAGACCATCGCGCCGCGCGCGGCGCCGAGGCCGACCTGGCCGGCTTGCGCGGCGCGCTCCTCGGTCAACCAGTTCTCCCACCAATCGGTGGCCATCCGCGTGAGATCTTCCGAGTGCAGCTCGCGCGAAGGCTCGCCGCCCGGCTCGGATCCCGCCGGCGCGCTCTCGGGCGCGGGCTCGCGTCCCTCGGGCGGCGGGAAGAGCTTCAGCACCCAGTTGATCTGGTCGCGGTTCTCCTCGAGCGCCTGGTCGATGCGCATCCGCACCTTCGCTCCCAGGCCGTCCTCGGCCACGATCTCGCGCGCGAAGCTGCGCGCTTGGAAGAAGACGCCGAGGAGCACGAGCGTCACCGTCACGATGAAGCCGCCGAAGATCAGGTTGACCGCCTTGCGGCGCCGCCACCCGCGCCGCTCGAGCGCGAGCACCAGCGGGTGCACGACGAACGCGAGCAGGTAGCCCAGGATCAGCGGGTTCAGGACCGCGCGGACGCTCCAGAAGAACCACGCCAGCAGCAGGAAGAGGACGACGAGCGCGATGTTCCGCGCGGTCGGTGTCAAACGCTCGATCATGCGCTAGCCGCCGGGGTCGTCGGCGGGCGCGCCGGCGAAGAGCTCGGGGGGAAGGCGCGGCTCGTACGAGGCGACGAAGGCCTGATCGAAGTCGAAGCCCTGGCGGAAGTCGTCGAGGCTGTCGTTCTCCTGGCGGTTGAGCATGCCCTCGTCGACGAGGAGGAACACGATGCGACCCCAGTCGAGCGAGTCGTGGATGCCCCACGAACGCCACACCGCGGCGGCCAGCGGTCCGAAGAGCTCGCTCGCGTAGTGGCGCATGCCGGCCAGCAGCTCCTGCCCGCTGACGTGGCGATCGCCGCCCTGCGCGTTCTCGCGGCCCGCGAGCTGGATCGCGGGATCGAGCGACTCGAACAAGAACTGGAAGGCCTCGGGCGCATAGCGACCGTCCTTCAGTGCCAGCTTGCGGAGAGGATCGCTCACGGGTGCGTCGACACTCGAGCGCGCCGCGGACCGACCGCGCGCAGAGCGCGCTCCACGATCGCCTCGGGCGCGAGGTTGAGGTCGACATCCTGCCGCGCCCGAAGGCATTGTTCCAGCCACGAACGGAGCTCGCGGCCCGAGGGCCCGATCCCGCTCGCGGGGGCGCGCGCGACGAGGTCGCCGTGCGCGAGCTCGGCCGCGCCGGCACCCGCTCGGGCGCGCGCTCCGTCGGCGATCACCGCGAGCAGGAGATCGAGGCACGTCCGCGCGCGAGCGCGCGCGACCATGGCGTCCGTCCGGCCCGGGAACTCCCCGTCGACTTCGGCGATCTCGGCCGCGGCGGTCGTCGCGTCGATCTCTCCCGACAGACGGCGCGCCAGGATCTCGCGCATCGCGCGTCCGCCGCGCGCGCGGAGCGCGAGCGCCGCGCCCGGAGCGCCTCCGCACCAGCGCGCGTAGTCGGACGCGTCGCGCTCCGAAAGACCGTGCGCGGCGAGCACGGCGCGCGCGTCGGCGAGCGACGGCGCTCGCAGGTCGAGGCGCACGCAGCGGCTGTGCACGGTCGGCAACAGGAGCTCGGGGCGCGCGGTCTCGAGGACCAGCACCACGCCCGGGCCCGGCTCCTCGAGCGTCTTGAGCAGCGTGTTCTGCGCCGCGGTGGTCATGCGATCCGCCTCGCGCACGAGCACGACGCGATGGCCGCCCTCCATCGCGCGCAGCGCCAGGAACTCGACGATGTTCGCGCGCGCGTCCTCGCCCGCACGCGGCGCGATCCGGCCGACGTGGATGAACTCCTCGTCCTCGCTCTCCACGTCGACGACGAACACGTCCGGGTGCGAGCCCTTCTTCAGCCGCTTGCACGGCCCGCACGCGCCGCACGGTTCGCCGATGGCTGTCGGCCCCCGCGCGCAGAAGAGGCCCAGGGCGAACCATTCCGCGGCGAGGAACTTGCCGATCCCCGATCGCCCGACGAAGCACAGCGCGTGCGCGAGCCGGCCCGCGCGCGCGGCGCGCCACAGACCCTCGACGGCGCCCGAGTGTCCGACCGGCTTCTCAAAGCGCACGCGACACCTCGCTCCAGATGCGACCGAACACCTCGTCGACGCTGCCGGTCGCGTCGATCACGACCGTGCGCTCGCCGCGCGCCGCGAAGCGGCGAAAGCCTTCCGCGACGCGCCGCTGGAACTCGATGCCGTGCCCCTCGATCCGATCGCGATCGCCGGACCGGCGCGCGGCCGCGAGCTCGGGCGCGACGTCGAGCAGGACGACCAGGTCCGGCTTGGGCTCGCTCGCGAACTCCGCGAGCAGCGCCAGCACGCGCTCTTCTCCGAGCCCGCCGGCGACGCCCTGGTATGCGAACGTCGACGCGTGGAAGCGCTCGCACACGACGTTCTCGGCGCGCGCGAGCGCGGGACGCACCCGCTCGTCGAGCATCTGCCGCCGCGCGGCGGCGAAGAGGAGCGTCTCGACGGCGGGCGACAGCGAGAGCTCGCGCGTGAGCAGGATCTCCCGCAAACGCTCGCCGAGCGGCGTGCTGCCGGGCTCGCGCAGGTGCGCGGTCGGTCTTCCGCTCGCGCGCTCCAGCGCGGCGGCGACGCGCGCCGCCTGCGTGCTCTTGCCGCAGCCGTCGTTGCCGTCCACCACCACGTTGAGACCGCGCGGCGAGCGGGACGTGCTTTCGTTCCTCGGCATGGCGCAATCGTAGCTCGCGCGCGGCGGGGCTCCACGCTGCCGTGCTTGTGCGCGGCGCTTCACGCGCCTAGCGTGTCCCGGCGCTTCTCGTGAACGCACCGCGACCTTTCGAAGCCGAGGACGGCGGCCGAGGCTGCCGCATCGCCGTGCGCGTCCAGCCCGGCGCGAGACACGACGCCGCCGCCGGCGTCTGGAACGGACTGCTCAAGCTCACGGTCCGCGCGCCGCCGCAGGACGGCCGCGCGAATCGCGCCGCGCTCGCGCTCGTCGCCGAGCTCTTCGAACTGGCGCCCTCGGCGGTTACGCTCGTCGCCGGCGAGTCGAGCCGCATCAAGCGCTTTCGAATCGACGCGCCGGCGGAACGAATCCGCGCGCGGCTCGCCGAGCTGCTCGCCTGACGCATGACCTCATCGACGCTCGACGCCGCCTGCCGCGCCGCACTGAAGGACGCCGAGTCCCGGCGCATCCCCGCGCCCGCCGCGCTGCTCTTCCTGGCGACGGGCGTGGGAACGCTCCCGGCGTCGCTGCGATCCGCGGCGCGGCTCCCGCTCGGGCGGCTCGCGGGAGCTCCGGACGCGTGGCGTGACGCGCTGCTTCACACCGGCGAGCTCGGCGGAAGCACGGTGTGGATCCTGGAGGATGCTCCGGGCGCGCCCGACGAAGGAGCGAATCGGCCGTTCGGCGAGCCGCCCTGGGTACGCGCATTTCCTTGTTGGCTGGCCGCGCAAGCCGGCGCCGCCGTGTGCGTGCACACGTCCGCGGGCGCCGCGCTCTCGCCGGCGGAAGCCGGCGAGAGCGTCGATGCCGGGTCGATCGCTCTCGTGACCGACCACATCAATCTCAGCGGCCGTTCGCCGCTGGTCGGGCTAGGCGACTCGAAGCTCGGTCCGATGTTCCCGGACACCTCGACGCTGCATCACGCGGCGCTGCGGGCGGAAGCCGCCGCGATCCTGCGGAAGCTCGGCGTGCCGTTCGGGCAGACCATCGCGGCGTGCACGCTCGGGCCGAGCCTCGAGACCGCGGCCGAGCGCGCGTACTGGTCGCGGACCGGCGCGGGCGTCGCGGTACAGAATCTTGCGGATCCTCTGCTCGCGTGCGCGCACGCGGGCTTGGCCGTGCTTTCGATCGTGGCGGTGACCGACCGCGGCGAAGGCGTGCAGGACATGCGCCGCATCGTCGCCGAGGTCGAGAAGCTCGCTCCCGCGCTCGACGACTTGCTCGTGCGCCTGGGGCCGAAGCTGGCGCCGGCCGCGGACGCCCTCTCCATCGAAGAATGAAAGCTCCGCGCATCGGCGTGCTCGTGTCGGGCGGCGGGCGGTCGCTCGAGAACTTGGTCGAGAAGATCCGCGCGCGCGAGCTGGACAGCGAGATCGCGGTGGTCGTGTCGAGCACGCCGGGCGCGTACGCGCTCGAGCGTGCGAAGCGACACGAGATCCCGGCGGTCGTGCTCGATCCCGACCGGCGGCAGTCGCCCGAGGACTACAGC
>CAZQHA010000395.1:0-4331 GCA_964592795.1 uncultured Planctomycetaceae bacterium
ATCATCTCCGGTCCGGCCGAGGACTCGACGGACAAGTACCGCATGGCGGACCAGATCGCGCGCGCGCTCGAGCGCGACGTCCACTACGAGGTCAAGGAGAAGGAACGCACCGCGTCGCTGCTCGAAGCGGGCATCGAGGTCGCGGAGAAGATGGCCGGCGTGCGCTCGTTCTACGATCCGGGCTTCGAGGACTGGCCGCACTACATCGAGAACGCGCTGCGCGCGCACTCGCTGTACACGAAAGACAAGGAGTACGTCGTCGAGGGCGACGAGATCGTCATCGTCGACGAGTTCACCGGCCGCAAGATGACCGGGCGGCGCTGGTCCGACGGATTGCACCAAGCCGTCGAGACGAAGGAAGGCCTGAAGCCCAAGCAGGAGAACCAGACGCTCGCGACGATCACGTTCCAGAACTACTTCCGCATGTTCCAGAAGCTCGCCGGCATGACGGGCACGGCGCTGACCGAGGCGGGAGAGTTCCACAAGATCTACGGCCTGGACGTCGTGCAGGTCCCGACGAACCTGCCGCTCGCGCGAATCGACGGACACGACATCGTCTACCGCACCGAGAAGGAGAAGTGGAAGGCGATCTCCGACGAGATCGAGCGCGTGCACAAGAAGGGGCAGCCGGTGCTCGTCGGCACGACGTCGATCGAGAAGAGCGAGGTCCTCTCGGGCCACTTGAAGCGCGCCGGCATCCCGCACGAGGTCCTCAACGCGAAGAACCACGAGCGCGAGGCGCTGATCGTCGCGCACGCCGGCGAGCGGAGCGCGGTGACCGTCGCGACGAACATGGCCGGGCGCGGCACGGACATCAAGCTCGGCGGCAACTTCGAGCACCGCGTCAACAAGGAGCTCGAGAAGGCCGGGCTCGTGCTCGGAGACCTCGAGAAGCTGGCCGAGATCTCGGCCATCCGCGAGCGCGTGCGCGCGCAGTGCGACCGCGACCAAGCGGAGGTGCTCGAGCTCGGCGGACTCTACGTCCTCGGCACCGAGCGCCACGAGGCGCGCCGCATCGACAACCAGCTGCGCGGCCGCTCCGGCCGTCAAGGCGACGTCGGCGAGTCGCGCTTCTACCTGTCGCTGCAGGACGACCTGATGCGGATCTTCTATCGCGAGTGGGTGACCAACGCGATGGAGAAGCTCGGCATGACCGAGGGCCAGCCGATCGAGTCCGGCATGGTGACGCGCGCGATCGCGCGCGCGCAGAAGAAGGTCGAGGACCGCAACTTCGAGATCCGCAAGAACCTCCTCGAGTACGACGAGGTGATGGATCAACAGCGCAAGACGATCTACGGCGTGCGCCAGGAAGTGCTCGAGTCGGTCGGGCTGAAGAACAAGGTCGTGGAGATGCTCGGCGCGGTGCTGCAGCGCGCGGCGCAGACGACGTACCTCATGGACGCCGAAGGGTTCATGGGCTGGTTCCAGCGCACGTTCGGCTTCGAGATCGCGCCCGAGGTCGCGGCCGCCGCCGTCGCGAAGAACGGCGATCCGAAAGCGGCGATCGACGTCGTGCTCGCGTACTACGACAAGCGCGAGGAGGAGCTGAAGGCGACGCCCGGCACGCCGCCGGACATCATGCGGCAGATCGAGCGGTACATCCTGCTCGACGCGATCGACAGCCGCTGGAAGGACCATCTGCACGCGATCGACGCGCTCAAGGCCGGCATCGGATTGCGCGGCTACGGCCAGGTCGATCCGAAGAACGAGTACAAGCGCGAGGGGTTCCAGCTCTTCCAGAAGCTCCTGCACGCGGTCGAGGATCAGGTGACGAGCCTCGTGCTGCGGATCCGCGTCAACGTCGGACCGCCGCCGCAGCAGGGCGCCGCGCGCGGAGGCGCGGGGCCGAGTGGATCGCCGCCGTCCGGCCCGCCCACCAGTCCGCAACCGACGCGTCCTCCCGCGCCGCGCCGTCCGCTGATCCAGCAGACGGTGCCCGCCACGCACGCGTTCGACTTCGCGCGCCGCCAGCAGCGGATCGCCGAGCAGCAGCAGCGCATGCAGGCCGGCGCCGGAGCGTCCGCGTCGTCGAACGCTCCTCAGAGCTCATCGCCTCCGCCGACGACGCCCGAGGCGGCGGCGAATCCCACCGACGGAACGGCGCCGTCCGCGCCGGGCGCAACGGCGGCGAGTGCGCCGCAGCAGCGGCAGGTCATGCCGCAAAAGCCGTCGCTCGAGCAGCGCGCACAGTTCGCGAACGCCGGCCGCAACGATCCCTGCCCGTGCGGCAGCGGACAGAAGTTCAAGAAGTGCCACGGCAAGAATGCCTAGCGCTCACGCGCCCAAGCGCGTGAGCGCGTGAGACCTAGTGCTCACGCGCCAAGCGCGTGAGCGCGTGAGAAACGGCCCGCGCGCCCAGACCCGTGAACCCCGCAGCGACGCGTCCCCAAAGCCCTCCGCGCGCGTCGCCGGCGCAGCCCGGGCCGGCGCCGATCCTGTCGGATCCCAATCCCGGCGTGATGCGCTGGATCCTGCACGCGGCGTACGACCTGGCGTGGCTGCTCGTGATCGTGCTCGCGTCGCCGTGGTGGCTGTGGCGCTGCGCGCGCTCGGGCGCGTTCCGTGCGATGGCGCGCGGCCGGCTGGGCGCGGGGTTGCCGGAATCGCGCAGCGTCGCTCGCCGGCGCGTCTTGATCCACGGTGTGTCCGTGGGGGAGATCAAGGGCGCGCAGGCGCTGATCGCGGCGATCACGCGCGCGCATCCCGACCTCGACGTCGTCGTCAGCACGACGACGGACAACGGCGTGCGCGTCGCTCAGAAGCTCTATCCCGGCGCGAGCATCGTGCGCTTCCCGATCGACGTGTCGTTCGTCGTACGGCGGTTCCTGGCGCGGATCGATCCGGTGTGCGTCGTGCTCGTCGAGCTCGAGATCTGGCCGAACTTCCTGCGCTGCGCGAATCGATGCGGGATCCCGGTCGCGGTCGTCAACGGCCGCATCACGGAGAGGAGCTTCGGCCACTACCGGCTGTTCCGGCATCTCCTCCCGCAGTTCAACCGCATCTCTCTCTTCTGCGTGCAGGACGAGGAGTACGCGCAGCGGTTCGAGGACTTGTCGGCGCAGCGCGAGCGCATCCGCATCACCGGCAACATCAAGGTCGACGGGCTGCACGTCGGTCGTGTCGATCCGGGCGCGGAGCTCACGCGGCTCCTCGGCGGCCGCGCCGGACAGCCCGTGATCGTCGCCGGCAGCACGCACGCGAGCGAGGAGCGAATCGTCGTCGAAGCCTGTCGCACGCGCGCACCGAATGCGCGCGTCGTGCTGGTGCCGCGGCATCCCGAGCGCGCCGCCCCCGAGCTCGCTCGCGAGCTCGGATCCATCGGTGAATCGCCGCAGCTGCTGACGGCGTTGCGCGCCGGCGAAAGCCCCGATCGGTCGCGCCCCGTCATCGTCGACACGATCGGCGAGCTCGAGCAGGTCTACGGCTTGGCCGACCTCGTGTTCGTCGGCGGGAGCCTCGTCCCGCACGGCGGACAGAACGTCCTGGAGCCGGCCGCGCAGGGCAAGCCCGTGCTCCACGGACCCTTCGTCCAGAACTTCGTGCAGGAGGTCGCGCTGCTCGAGCGCGCCGGCGCGAGCCGCAAGGTCGCGGACGCGCGCGAGCTCGCCGCGGCTCTGTCGGAGCTCCTCGCGGATCCGGCGCTCATGAAGCGTATGTCGGACGCCGGCCAAGCCGCCGTCCAGGCGCAAAAAGGCGCGACCGCTCGGACTTTATCCGCGCTGTCCTCGTGTTGTTTGCGCGCCGAGGGCGCGGAACGCGCGAGCGGATAACCCGGAGCGACGGCGCGGACCCGTCGCGGTCTCTGGTATCCTGAGGCGCTCGACGTTTCCCCTCATCCGTCCACACGACCCCATGGCACGACAACTCTTCACCTCCGAATCCGTCTCGATGGGCCATCCCGACAAGGTGGCCGACCAGATCTCCGATGCGATCCTCGACGCGCTCCTCGCGCAGGACCCGATGAGCCGCGTCGCGTGCGAAACGATGGTGACGACGGGCCTGTGCGTCGTCGCGGGCGAGATCACGACGAAGGGCACGGTCGACTACGCGCAGGTCGCGCGCAACACGATCAAGCGCATCGGCTACACGAACGACGCGTTCGGCATCAACGGCGACACGTGCGCCGTGATGGTGTGCATCGACCGCCAGTCGCCCGACATCAGCCAGGGCGTCACCGAGGGCGAGGGGCTGCACAAGGAGCAAGGCGCGGGCGACCAGGGCCTGATGTTCGGCTACGCGTGCAACGAGACGCCGAGCTTGATGCCGTTCCCGATCCACTACGCGCACCGTCTCGTCGAGAAGCAGGCCGAGCTGCGCCAGAAGGGCGTGCT
>CAZQHA010000396.1:0-4321 GCA_964592795.1 uncultured Planctomycetaceae bacterium
CCCGCTGTTCGACGACACGCCGAAGAACGGCGGGTCGATCATCGGCACGTGGGAGAAGGGCGGCGCCGACGACATGCACCGCGTCAACGCCTGGTACTCCATCGACCACCAGAAGCAGGTCAACTTCGAGAGCGACCTGCAGACGATCGACCTCGAGTACACGCGCAACCAGATCCTCGGCGACGTGCACGCGCTGACGTGGGGCGCCGGCGGCCGCGTCGTGCAGACGAACCTCGAGAGCCCGAACGGCTTCGTCGACTTCGAGCCGGAGTTCCGCCGCATGCACAGCATCCGCGGCTTCGTCCAGGACGAGATCGCGCTCGAGAAGCTGCGCTCGCGCCTCGTGCTCGGACTGCAAGCCGAGGATTCCGATTTCTCGGGGTTCACGGTGCAGCCGAACGCGCGTTGGATGTGGCACGCGACCGAGAACACGAGCTATTGGGCGGCGATCTCGCACGCCGAGCGCACGCCGTCGGTCGAAGAGCGCGACACGCTGAACTACGACCCGCCGACGGATCCGCCGTTCTTCGTCGGCTACGACGACTTCGACAGCGAGAAGCTCCTCTCCACCGAGGTCGGCGGGCGCGCGACGCTGTGGGACCACGTGTTCCTCGACGTCGCGGCGTTCTACAACGACTACGACGACCTGCAGTCGTTCGAGCTCGACCAGAGCGGCACCACCGTGACGTTCGGCAACAACGCCAGCGCCGTGGCGCACGGCGTCGAGGTCGCGCTCGACGTCGAGCTGTCTCCCGATTGGCGCGTCCGCTCCGGATACACGCTGTTCGAGATGGACTTCGAGGTCGATCCGTCGAGCTTCGAGGCCCCGTTCATCGACGACAAGGACGGCCTCGTCCCCGAGCACCACGTCAACCTGCGCTCGTACCACGACATCGACGAGCACTGGGAGGTGAACACCGCGGTGTACTGGGTCAGCGACCTCGAGTTCTTCGACAGCCCGGCGTACTGGCGCTGGGACTTGAACGTCGGCTGGAAGCCCACGTCCGATCTGCGCCTCGCGATCGGCGCGCAGAACATCACCGAGGATCAGCACGCCGAAGCCGGCGAGGACATCCTCAACTACGGCGGCGAGGTGCCGCGCAGCTTCTTCATCGACTTCCGCGCGAGCTTCTGACGCTCGTCGTCACGGCCACCAGCGCAGATCTTGCGTCGCGTTGATCTGCGAGCCCGGGATCGGCGGCATCCCGAGCAGATCGAGGACGAGGTTCGCCGCGTCCCCGTTGCGGATCGGCGGGAGTCCGGAGCTGTCCCGCATCGGCCTTCCGATCCCGGGATCCGCCCGCGTCGTCTGCGACACACGGTAGAGCTCGGCTCCCTCCGACGCGCCGCCGGTCCACACGAGGAACGGGATGATGTAGTCGACCCACATGTGCGCCTGGTCGTGCGAGAGGAACGGCGCGCCGCCGCCGTGGTCCGCGGTGAGGACGATCGCCGTCTTGCCCTGGAGCGCCGGCGACGCGTCGATCGCGCCGAGGATCCGACCCAGCTCGCGGTCGACGCGCGCGACCGCGCGCATGTAGCGCGAGTCCGGAGTCACGTCCCAGCCGTGCGCGTGCGCCGTGAGATCCGTCGTCGCGAAATGCGCGAACGCGAAGCTCCTGCGATCCGCGGCGCGCAGGTGCTCGATCACCGCGTCGGCGACCTGTTCGGACTTCGCGACGAGCTTGTAGACGTCCACCTTGTCGCGACCGTCGTCGGTCCCCACGGTGTCCGGCGCGCCGTTCGCCGCGTCGAAGCTCGCGTCGTACAGGGAGAACTTCGACTTGCCGGCGACGATCAGCGTGCGGACGCCGCGGTCGTGCGCGACGTCGAGCAGGCTGGTCACGTAGCGGCCGCGGTTCTCGTGCAGCTCGAGCCCGTCGGGCGGATCGTCGTTCGACACCCAACCGTGGCCGTCGTCTCCGAGCACGAATCGGCCGGTGAGCATCGCCGTGTGGTTGGGGAGCGTGGTCGTGAAGTCCGGATCGGTGCGCGCGTTCAACGTCGAGACCCCCGCGCGCAGGCGCGCGAAGTTCGGCAGCCCGTCCGGCGTCACGATCAGCGCGTCGCTGCGCAGGCCGTCGACGCTGATGAGGAGGACGTGATCGAAGGTCTTCGGCGCGCGGCGCGGCGCGGAGGGCGCCGGCGACTGGAACGCGGCCGACGTCGTCGCGGACAGGAGCCACGCGGCGATGCACGACCATCGCAGGAGCGGATTCATGGGCGCGAAGGGTAACAATGCGGCGAAACGAGTTCGCCGCGCGATCTTGATGTTGAGCTCACGTTCCCGCTCACTACGCTCGATACGCGGTCGCGAATGTCCAAGGCTGGCCCCGAACTCGACGCGCACGCCCTCTCGGTGACGGAGCGCGTCGTCCTCGTCGCGACCGTCGTGCTCTGTCGGCTCGTCGCGCTGCGGGCGTGCTCGATCTACGACGACGCGTTCATCACGTTCCGCTATGCGCTGAACTTCGCCGCCGGGCGCGGGCTCGTCTTCAACCCGGGCGAGCCTTGGGAGCCCGTCCTCGGCACCACGACGCCGGCCTTCGCGGTGCTGTTGGCGGGCTTCGCGAAGCTCGGGATCGGTCCCGTGACGGCCGCTCTCTCGATCAACATCCTCAGCGACGCGCTGTCGGCGGCGTTGATCGCATCCTTGTGCGGTGCGCGCCGGCGAGTCGCCGTGCTCGCGGTGCTCGCGTTCGCATGCTTGCCGCAGGCGGTGCGGATCGCCCTCGGCGGGATGGAGTCGTCGCTGTTCGTCCTGTGCGGGCTCGCGGCGTGCCGGCGGATGTTCGCGGGAAAGCCGTTCGTCGCCGGCGCCCTGGCGGCCGGCGCGTGCGTCGTGCGTCCCGAGGGGGTCCTGCTCGTGCTGGCGCTCGCGTTCGAGCGCCGCCGCAATCTCCGCGAGCTCGCGCGCTTCTTCGTGCCGATCGTCGTGGTCGGCGTCGCGACGGTGTCGACGCTTCTCGCGGCGTACGGCGACGTCATCCCGCAATCCGTTCGCGCGAAGTCGACGATGCACTCCGAACACCGCGCGAGCCTGGCGCTCGAGCTGTGCGCCCGGATCCTGTCTCAGTCCTTCCTGCCGCACTGGTCGCTCCTCGCGTTCCTGCCGTTCGTGATGGTCGGCCTCGTCGTCGCGCTGCGCCGCTCCACCGCGCTGCGTGCGTTCTCCCTCTTCGCGCTGGCGATCACGGCCAGCTACTTGCTCGCGCGACCGCACCTGTGGGGCTGGTACTTCCACGTGCAGCTCGTCGCGTGGACGATGTGGCTGGCGCTCGGCATCGACGCGGTGCTCGAGCAGACCGCGGCCGGCCGCGCGATCGCGAGCTGGCGACCGATCGCGTGGGCCGAGCGGCGGGACAACGTGGCGGCACCGGCGCTCGTGTTCGCGTGCGTCGCCTGCGTGAGCGCGTTGCGTCCCTCGCCGGTGCCGCGCCGTGTGTACGAGCCGATGCAAGCTTGGGCGCGCGAGACGTCCGCGCGCGAGCCCGGCGCGCGCATCCTGGCCGCCGACATCGGCGCGATCGGATACGCGTGGAACGGCACGGTGCTCGACAGCGAAGGGCTGACCTGGCCCGCGGCGGTCGCGTACAAGTTCTCGAACCGCATGATCGCGGAGACGCGGCCGGAGTACCTGCTGATCGTCGTCGAGTACGCGCGGCTCGCGCACTTCTACCTTCGGCCGGACCTCTTCGGGCTGTACGAGCCGATCCGGCGGTTCAGCGTGGACGGCGAGACGGACCTCTCGCCGGCGCTCCAGGACGTGCCGCGCGACTGGCGCCAGGACTACATCGTGTACCGGCGCAAGCAGCCGTAGGCGCGCTCACCACAGGCCGATCTCGCGCCGCTTGCGCCAGACGAGGTAGACGAAGAACGGTCCGCCGATCAGCGACATCATCACGCCCGGCTGCAGCGCGTACTCGCGCAAGATCGCGCGCTGAGCGATGTCGGCGGACAACAGGAACGCCGCGCCGACCAGCGCGGAGAGCGGGAGCAGCGAGCGGTGAGCGACTCCCGCGAGCATGCGGACCACGTGGGGCACGACGAGGCCCACGAACGCGATCTGGCCCGCGACCGCGACGGCGGCGGAGGCGCTCAGGGCGGCCGCGCACAGCGCGAGCAGCCGCACGCGCGAGGTGTGGACGCCGAGCGCTTCGGCGTCCTCGATGCCGGCCTGCATCAGATCGAGCTCCCACGCGACGTACGGCACGACGAGCGCCGCCAAGAGACATCCGCTCCACACGGTGGCGACGTGCCAGCCGGAGCGAT
Source organism: uncultured Planctomycetaceae bacterium (assembly GCA_964592795.1). Lineage (GTDB taxonomy): Bacteria > Planctomycetota > UBA1135 > UBA1135 > JANLUN01. Next base: position 4,273 of record CAZQHA010000396.1, read on the forward strand.
CGTCGAGCGTCCCGAACGTCCACGCCAGGATCGCGCGCGAGGCCTCCAG
>CAZQHA010000397.1:0-4321 GCA_964592795.1 uncultured Planctomycetaceae bacterium
TGCTCACGATCCACAAGTCGAAGGGGCTCGACTTCCGTCACGTCTACGTCGTCGACATGGACCGGGAGACGCCGGCGTCGCGCGTGCCGAACTGCGATCTCGCGTGCGTGGACGGGCGCACGAGCTACGCGTTCTTCGGGTCGGCGACGCCGGGATACGAGGAGGTCGAAGCGGCGCGCGAGCGCGTCGCCGCCGCCGAGCGCGTGCGCACGCTGTACGTCGCGATGACGCGCGCGAAGGATCGGCTCGTGCTGTGCTTGCCCCTGCCCGCGGCGATCCGGACGACTCCCTGGGAGCAAGGCGGCACGCACCTCGAGCTCGGGCTCGCGAGCACGCCCGCCGGCGTGCCGGAAGAGCTCCACGCCGCGTACGCGGGCGGCGATCGCACGCGCGCCATCGGCGAGGGTTCGTGGATCCTCCCGGACCGCTCGCCGGCCTCCGCCGTCGGAGCGCGCCGTGCGCGGGCGGAGGACGGCGAGATCGAGATCCCGCACGAGGTGCTCGCGCTCCCTGCGATCCGAGCGATCGCGCGCGAGCGGATGCTGCGTCCGTGGTCGAGCACCGCGACCGCGCGCGCCGCGAGCGGCGCGGTCGAGCGACCGAAAGCCGGCTTCGGCGCCGATCGCGAGGCCTCCGCGGCCCTCGGTCGCGCGTTCCACCGCTGGCTCGAATCGACGGCGGCGCTCGAGCCGGCGGGCTCGCCCGACGAATCGCGCGCGGCGCTGCTCGGTCATCTCGAACGTGACCTGGGGGCCGCGCCCCCTCCGGAGGGGATCGCGCGCGCGATGCGGCTCTTCGATCGGTTCCACGGAGGCGCGCTCCATGCGCAGCTGCGCGCGCTCGCATCGTGCGTCCTCGCGCGCGAGCTTCCGGTCCTCCTCCCGCCGTCCGGCGACGACGCGGCGACCGGTTTCGTCTCCGGCGCGATCGACCTCGTGTACCGGGATCCTTCGAATGGCGAAATCGTGATCGCGGACTACAAGACCGACGTCACGCCGACCGACGATTCGTCCGCGCGCTACACCGCACAGGGACGCGCCTACCGGCGCGCCGTGCGCGAAGCGCTCGGCCTCGAGCGCGATCCGCGATTCGAGCTGTGGTACGTCGCGCAGGATCGAATCGAGGTCGTGGATTGACGGCTTGCCAGCGCCCGGCCGCGGTGCTGACATGACTCGCACGGCTCCATGACCGACACGATCGCCGCCGCCGAATCCGCGCGTCCGGGCACCGCGAGTCCGTTCTGGCTCCGCGTGCGCGTCGTCGCGTTGTGGTCGGTCGGGTTGGGCCTGTGCCTCGAAGCGCTGTCGCTCGCGATCGCGGCAAGCTTCCTCGTGCATCCGACCGCGGCGCAGATCGCCGCGGACCTCGTGCAGCGCACGTCGTGGTCGTTCCTCGTGTGCCTGGGGATCGTCGCCGGATCGGCTGCACGCGCCGCGCGCGCGGCGGTGATGGGCGTCCTGGGCCTCGTCTCGGGTCCGCTCGCGTTCGGCGCGGCGCGCGCGCTCCACAAGGCGATGCAGCATGCGCTCGCCGCGGGGCCGCCCGCGCCGGGCGCGCTGACACCGCTCGAGATCGGCTGCGTCAAGGCCGTCGAGTACGGCGCGTTCGGTGTGCTCCTCGCCGCGGTCAGCCGCCGCCCCGGCGCGCCGTTGCGCTCGTACCTCTCCGCCGGGCTCGCGGTCGGCGTCGTTTTCGGCGGCGCGCTGCTGGCGTGGATGTCGGCGCGCGCGTTGGATCCGCTTCCGTTCTCCGAGCTGTGCGTCCGCGGAGCGAACGAGCTCGTGTTCCCGGTGGGGTGCGCGTTCGTCCTCTACGTCAGTCAACGTGCGGCGGCGGCCGCGACATGAGCTCCACGGCCTGGCATCGCCTCGCGGCGTCCCTGGTCCCGCGGCCGCACTCGCTCGACGCGTCGGGCTCCCAGCGCAGCTTGCCGCACCGCTTCGCGGTCCGCACCGCGCCCGACATCGACGTCGAGCACGTCACGCGCGCGGCGCGATCGCAGTTCGAATCGAGCGGATGTCAGCTGTCGGTCGGCACGTTCTCGGGCGACGACTCGGTGCAGGTCTCGGTCGCGAGCTCGCGCGCGCACGACGCGCAGAGCTACCGACTCCGCATCGGAACGCGCGACATCACGATCGAGGGACACGACCCCGCCGCGATCGCGTACGCGCTGACGACACTGGCCCAGATCGTCCGGTGGTGCGCCGAGGAGCGCGCGCCCTTGCCGGTGCTCGCGATCGAAGACCGGCCCGACTTCGCGCGCCGCGGGATCCTGCTCGACGTCAGCCGCGGCAAGGTGCCGACGCTCGGCACGCTGTTCGACCTCGTCGAATGGATGGCGCACTTCAAGCTCAACGAGCTCTCGCTCTACACCGAGCACACGTTCGCGTACGCAGGCCACGACACGGCGTGGAGCGACTCGAGCCCGCTGACCGGAGCGGAGATCGAGGCGCTCGATCGCCACTGCCGCGAGTACCACGTCGAGCTCGTCCCGAACCAGCAGAGCTTCGGCCACATGCACCGCTGGCTGAAGCACGAGCGCTACCGGACTCTCGCCGAAGTCCCCGAGGGCATCGTGCACGCGTTCAGCCGCGAGCGCGAGCCGTACGGCCTGTGCGCCACGGATCCGCGCGCGCTCGCGTTCCTCGAGTCGCTCTACGACGACCTCCTGCCGCACTTCTCGAGCTCGCGCTTCAACGTGGGCCTCGATGAGCCGATCGACCTGGGCCTGGGTCGTTCGCGCGATGCGTGCGCCGAGCGCGGCGCCGCGCGCGTCTACCTCGAGTTCGTGCGCGCGATCGCCGATCGCGTGCGCGCCCGCGGCCGGCGCATGGAGATGTGGGCCGACTACGTCGTGAAGGAGCCGCGTCTCGCGCGCGAGATCCCCGACGACGTGCACCTGCTCGAATGGGGCTACGAAGCCGATCATCCCTTCGCCGACCACTTGGCGACGCTCGCGGACAGCGGGCACACGTTCAGCGTCTGCCCGGGGACGTCGAGCTGGCAATCGATCGCGGGGCGCACGCACAACGCGCTCGCGAACCTGCGCGCCGCGGCGCTCCACGGAAAGGCGGCCGGCGCGATCGGGTACCTCGTCACCGATTGGGGCGACCGCGGACACCTGCAGCCGCTCTCCGTCAGCTACGCCGGCTTCCTGACGGGCGCCGCCGCCGCCTGGAACGCGGAGAGCGCATCGTCCTCGGAGTTCGATCTGGCACGCTCGCTCGATCGCCACGCGTTTCGCGACGCGGCGGGCGTCCTCGGCGGGATCGCCGCGGAGCTCGGGGACGTGTATCGAACCACGGGCGCGACGAGCACGAACGGCTCCCCGCTCTTCTTCGTGCTCGCGTTCGCGGACGAGGCGCTGCCCCACCCCCGCATGTGCGGCCTCTCTGCGAGCGGGCTGCGGGACACCGAAGAGCGGATCCGCGAGCTGCGCGCCCGACTCGATCGCGCACGGCCGCGCGCCGTCGATTCCACGTGGACCGTGGACGAGCTGCGCTGGTGCGCCGACGTCCTGGCGTTCGCGTGCCGCTTCGGCGTCGCGCGTCTTGCCGCACCGGCGGGTGCGAGCGTGGGCGACATCGAACGCGCCGAGCGCGAGCGGCTCGCCCTCGAGCTCGCGCCGATCGTCGCCGAGCACGCGCGACTGTGGAGCCTGCGCAACCGTCCCGGAGGTCGTTTCGAGTCCTCGGGCTGGTTGACGCGCATCGCCGACGCACTCGGATCGCCGAGCGTCAAGTCGCTTGACTAGTCAAATCGCGTCTGCTGTCGTCACCGCGTCACGCACGAACGACTGTCCCTGTACTTGCAGGAGGTTTTGTATGTGGAAAGAGTTCCGCGAGTTCGCGATGAAGGGCAACGTGGTCGACATGGCGGTCGGCATCATCATCGGCGCCGCCTTCGGCAAGATCGTCACGTCGCTCGTGAACGACATCATCATGCCGCCCATCGGGATGCTCATGGGCAAGACGAACTTCGCCAGCCTCTACATCAACCTGTCGGACACGAAGTACGCCTCGCTCGCAGAGGCGACCGCCGCCAACGCGCCGGTGATCCGCTACGGCGTGTTCATCCAGACCGTGCTCGACTTTCTGATCGTCGCGTTCGCGATCTTCATCGCCATCAAGCAGGTGAATCGCTTGCGCGGGCCCGCGCCGGCCACCAAGTGACCCTGGACTGACTGGGTTGCGTGTGCTTCGAGCGGGGACTTTCGTCCACGCATCGATCCCAGTCGGTCTCTAAGCAACCGCGCCGCGTTCCGCACGCCATTGTGCGATCGACTCACTCTCGCGAGCGAGCGGATGGATGCTTTCCAGTC
>CAZQHA010000398.1:0-4317 GCA_964592795.1 uncultured Planctomycetaceae bacterium
CGCGGCGGCGCAGGCGCGTAACATCCCCGGTCACGCCGGCGTTTCTCGACGCCCTCCGGAGCGCGTCGCCGCGCGCCCAGTGATCGGCTTGACGGATTCGGTCGAGTGCCTGAGACTTCGCGAAATGAAGCTCCTCCGCACGCTTGCGTTCGTCGCCGTCACGACCCCGATCGCATTCGCCCAATCGTTCACCGAAGAGTTCACCGGCGGGACGAACACCGCCGGGTGGACGTGGGGCAACGCCAACGACGTCATCGAGTCGAGCGGCGGCAACCCCGGCGCCTACCTCCACAATGCGAGCCTGGACACGTTCGCGCCTTGGCCGCGCTCCACTCTCGGAATCACGTCGGCGTTCACGGGCAACTATCGCGCACGCCGCGTCACGAACGTCGGAGTCGACGTGGCCGTGTTCGCGCACGACTTCAACTACCAGCGCGAGCTGACGTTGATGCTGCGCAGCGACTCCGGAACGCCGGGCGATCCGAACGACGACTGCTACGTGTACAACATGAGCACGACGTTCGTCCCGTACCCGGCCGACGGCTGGAGGAGCTTCGACTACGCCATCCCGTCGCAGCAGACGACCTTGCCGGCGGGCTGGAACACCTGGAGCGTGTTCGGCAATTGCCCCGCTCCCGACGTCGTGTGGAACAACGTGATCACCAACGTGACGGAGGTGAGCTTCTTCTTCGGTGATCCGACGTTCTTCTTCATCTTCATGATGTGGAACCTCGGCCTCGACAATCCGCGCATCGACGTGGAGCCGCACCCGACGTTCTGCTTCGGGGACGGCTCGCTTGCGACCGCGTGTCCGTGCGTTCCGCCGAACGTGGTCCCCAATCCGCCCGCGGCGCCGGGGCACGGCTGCGCCAACTCGCAGAACCTCGACGGCGCGCTCCTCGGTGCGACCGGCGCGACGTCTCCGGACAGCGTTGCGATCACCGCGTTCGTCAGCCCGGTCTACGTCGGTTACGGGATCCTGATGAAGGGCAATGCGAACGCGGCGGCGGGCATCGCCGCGGCCGACGGCATCCGTTGCGTCGACGGCCAGCTCATCCGCTTCGGCGGACACAACGCGGGGACGAACGGCGCGCCGCAGGGTTACTGGACGTATCCGAACACCGTGCAGACGAACCCCGTTTCGGTCCAAACCGCGCAGCCGCCGGGACAGTCGGCGTACTACCAGCTCTTCTACCGCAACACGCTCGCGAACTTCTGCAACGCGGCGACGACGAACTGGTCGAACGGGGTGCGAGTCGACTGGTAGCGAGTCTGCGTCAGTTCCAGACGAGCTCGTACGCGCTGCTCATGTTGGTCGTCGCTGGGTTGCACCAAGCGGCTGCGACGTTGCGATAGAAGCACTGGTAGTACCGAGTCGCTCCGCCGCCGGGCGTGACGCTGCTCACCGCCGACAGCGGCATCGTGATGCCGATCGTCGGATTGGGGAACCGCGCCGCGCCGTTCGACGCGTTTTGCGATCCGAAGCGAACGAAGCTCCCACCCGCGCAGCGCACGCCGTCGCCGTTCGGAACGCCGGCGGCGTCGTTGCCGTTGCCCGAGAGGAAGATCACGAATCCAACCGGGGTAAGACCCGTCGCGGTGAGGATCACTTGATCGGGGTTCTTCGCTCCGGCGGCGTCGAGCCGCGCTCCGTTCGCGTTGAAAGAGTTCGCGCAGCCGGCATCCGAACCGCCGCTGGGGTTCGGAACGGTGTTCGGGGGAACGCACGGACACGGAGTCGGAAGCGATCCGTCGCCGAAGCAGTACGCGGTGCCCGGCGCCGGCGGAACGCTCGCCGGATCGAACGGCCAACCGTTCGACAGCGACGCGTGGCCTGACGACGGGAGCTTGACGAACACGTCGCCCGGACCCGCGGTGGGGGGAACCGCGACGGTGATCAAGCTCGCGTTCGACGTCGATGCGACACCGGTGAGCTTGACGGGCACGCCGCTCGAACCATCCGTGGGCGCGTTCGGGCAGAACCACACGTCGTTGTTCGTCGGATCGAATCCGATGCCGTGGATCACGAGCAACCCGGGGCTGCCGTGCACGCCGGTGATGTGCGGCTTCGACGCGGACGCCGCGCCGTAGACGGCTTGCACGCCGGCGATGTCGTCGGCCTCGATGGAGCGCGCCGCGACGCCGCTGCCGCTGACCGACGGGAACATCGTCGCGCCGTTCACGTTGGAATGGCCGAGGCCCAGCGCATGGCCGTACTCGTGCGTCACGACGCCTTGGATGTCGAGGCCCGTGATGTCCGAGCCCGGTCCGTCATCCCACTGCACGTCGGAGTAGAGGCGCAATCGCCAGCCGTCGCTCGAGGGTGTTTCGAGAAACGAAGCGATCCCTCCGCCTCCGCCGGTGATCTCCGAGACGACGTTGTCGTTCACACCTCCTACGCCGGTCGCGTTGCCTTGCCAAACGGCGTCGAAATTCGCTCCGCCCGAGCCGAGATCGCCTGGTTGCGTCGGATCGCCGTCGCCGTTCGCGGCGTGGAGCTCGCTGCCCCACTCGGTGATCGCCTTCCACACGGCGAGCTCGACGCCGGTGTATCCCGGAAAGTTCGCGTCCGGTGTCGTGTTGTCGTTCGCGGTGGTGTCCGTGAAGTTGTCGAAGACGCGCGCGTGGCGCTGCGACGTGCCGAGGTTCTCGCTGGTGAGAGAGAACGCGGGCAGCCCCGTGGTGAGCGCCAAGATCGAACCACCACCGAGCGATGCGACGACGATTCGGCAGGGGAGCATCTTCATGGTCGCTTCAGGCTAGCCACGTTCGCGAAACCCTGCACTCCGCACTTCTCCGCCGCGTCACCCACGCAGACGGTGAACCGCCACCGCGACGCTCGCGCCAACGACGTTGCAAAGCATGTCCTCCTGCGTGTCGAACGGGTTGTCCGCGCCGACGTAGAGCATCCCCATGTCACCGAGGAACATCGTGCTGGCGGCTTCCACGATCTCGTGCAGGCCGCCGATCCCCGTCACGACCAGCACGACGACGAGCGCGTGCGCGAGCGGTGAGCGGATCGTGCCTTCGAAGATCCGCGCGAGGATGATTCCGCCGACGACGCCGAAGTACGCGTGCACCAGCCAGTCGAACTGCAGTCCGATCACGGAGCGCTGATACGCTCCGAACGCTCCGAGGTCGTGCAGCACGAGCCCCAGCGCGAAGAGCGCGAACTCGATGACCGAGAGACCCAGTTGCCGGCGCAGCGCGAACGCGATCCACACGATCGGGATCAGCGAGGCGAAGGCGTAGCGGTACTTCGCCGACTCCTCGCGCGCGAACAGTGAGAACGCGACGAACACGACGGACGCCGCCGTCGCGACCCACGCGTACGGCTCTGTCCGCGCCGTCAATACGCCACCCGGTCCGACTTCGCGAGCCAGGCCCGGAACGCGGACAGCGCCTCCTCGCGCAGCAACTGCCGGAACGGAAGACTGCGTTCGCCGATCCCGCGTCCGATCTCCTCGTAGAAGAGAGCGTCGTCGAAGCCCGCGCGCGCCGCATCGGACCGATCGCAGGCGTACACGACGCGCTCGATGCGCGACCAGTAGATCGCCCCGAGGCACATCGGGCACGGCTCGCACGTCGTGTAGAGCTCGCAGCCGTCGAGCTGGAAGCTCTGCACGCTCTCGCACGCGCGCCGGATCGCGACGATCTCCGCGTGCGCAGTCGGATCCTTGTCGGCGATCACCTGATTGCAGCCGCCGCCGATCACGCGCCCCTCGCGCACGACGAGCGCGCCGAACGGACCGCCGCGATTCTGGCTAACGCCCTCGCGCGCGAGCTCGATCGCCTGTCGCATCAACGCCGGGTCGGGATCGCGCACGGAAGGCTCACCACTGATGCGTGCGGAGCTGGGGCTCCGCGAAGAGCTGCGTCCACACGAGCGCGAACCAGCGCTGCGCGTGCACCTCGAGCCCGGCGCCGCTGAAGTGCACGCGATCGACGCTGTGGCGCAGCGGGCCGAGCATGTCGTCGGTGTCCGGGCCCTGCAGCGCGAGCCCCGTGTGCCAGATCTGCGCCTGCGCCTTGCGGATCGCGTCGCGACGCTCGTCCGGGACACCGGGCAGGAAGCTCGCGCGCGCGAGGATCCACGGCGCATCCGAGCCCGTGTCCTTGCGCAGCGTGCTCGACAACGTCCGGAAGCAATCGACGTATTTCTGCGTCGTCGTGTCGGCCGCGGCGTCGGTCTCGCCCTGGTGCCAGAGGATCGCGCGGACGTTCCCGAGACTCGCGACACGTTGGCGCAGCGCGAGATAGAGCTCCATCGGCTTGCCGTCGAGCTCGACGCGCACCCCCGGCTGCCAGTGGCGGATC
>CAZQHA010000399.1:0-4315 GCA_964592795.1 uncultured Planctomycetaceae bacterium
GGGAGGACGGCCGGCGCGGGAAGCGAGGCAGTTTACGAGCCGCGGATCGCGGGGCGCAAGCGAACGGGATCGACCCGCGCGAAAGCCCGGAGCGTCGGGGGCGGGTCAGTCCTTCGCCAGCTCGCCGTCGCGCGGCAGCTCGTCCACGCTCGCGAGCCCGAAGTGGTCGAGGAAGCTCTTCGTGGTGCCGTACTGCAGCGGATGCCCGGGGACATCGGCCCTTCCGGTGACGCGGACGAGGCCGCGATCGACGAGGGCGCGCAGGATCGGGCCGGCCTGCACGCCGCGGATCGCCTCGATCTCGGCCTTGGAGACGGGCTGGCGGTAGGCGATCACGGCCAAGGTCTCGAGCGCGGCGGCCGAGATGCGCTCGGCCTTTCGCGCCTTGAAGAGGCGCGCGACGGTCGCGCCCAGGGCCTGCGTGGTCAGGATCTGGAAGCCGCCCGCGATCTCGCGCAGCTCGAGCGGCAGCCCGCTCTGCGCGAGGCGCTCGCGCATCGCGTCGATCGCCGCCCGCACGCGCGCGATCTCGACGCCTTCGAGCAGCGACGCGAGCCGGCGCTCGCCGATCGGCTCGGGCGAGGCGTAGATCAGCGCCGCGACGGACTGGAAGACCTCGTCGTCGCTGAGCAGGTTGCCCGCGCCGACTTCGGACGGCTCGACGGATGCGGGCTCGCTCGGCGCGCTCGCCTCGTCGACCTCGAGAACTTCTTCAGACATCGGTTTCGGAGCTTCGCCCACAGGGCAGGCGGGGTCAAGGGCTCCGTGTCGGCTCCCCAACAAGACGCATCAGTGGCGTGACGTCGACCTCGTACCTCCGCAGCATCGCGGTTTGCCACTGCGAGATCTCGAGATCCTCGATCGACCGCTCCTTCAAACTGGCCTCGACCCGCTCGCCGATCGCTTTCCAGTTGCCGACGAGCGGCTCCGGTCGCGAGACGACCTTCGCGAGCAGCCACGCACCCTGCTGGTACTTTGGCCCGCCGACCGATCCGACCGGCGTTTCGAACGCGAGGTTCCCCATCACGGTGTCGGAACGAATCACCGGTGGAACGCGGCCGCCGTCCTTAGCCGACGGTTCCTCAGAATGCTCGCGCGCGACGTCCTCGAACGCCTTACCGGCAGCCAGTTCCGACTGCACGAGCTTCAGCTTTTCTTCGCTCTTCACGACGATCACGCATAGCTCCGCGTGCTCGCTCTGCAGCAGAAACGCGCGGACGACTCTTTCGGCCAGCAGTCCTCGCAGTGCGTCGTCGCGCAGCCGTTCGCGGTACACCTTCGGATCGAGCCCGAGCAATTGGTCGACGTAACGGTCGAGCGAGATGCCCGGTCGCTTCTTCCCGATCTCCTTTTCGATCGCGATCGCGGCGTCCGCGTAGGCCTTCTCCGCTTGTTCGGGGTCGATAGTGAGCCCGAGCCGTCGTGATTCCTCGATGAACAGACGAGAAAGCACGAGCCGATCCACCTGCTCCTTCACGTCGAGGCTGGATTGGTGCATCCACTGGGTGAGGAGCTCGGAGACGTCGACGGGCTTGCCCGCGACGGTCGCGATCACGACGCCGGCGGTGGGTGCCGGCGCCTTCGGCTCTTCCGGAACCTCCGGCGGCGCCGAGGCTTCGACGGTCTCGGCTTCCGCGGCCGGCGCGGGCGCGGGCGGCGTGTAGGTCGCGGGCGCCTTGGACGGCTTGGGATTGGGCGCGGCGGCGCACGCGGAGAGCGCGGCGAGAACGATCGCGCCCACGGAGATCGGTCGGCGTTTCGGCATGATCGCCGCTAACGGTAGAGGATGCGGCGGATGATGCCCAGCCCGTGACACGTGGGACACTCGACGGTCGCCCCGCTCGAGCCCCCGCCTTCACCCTGCTTCGCGACGTTGTTGCCCGCGAGCAGGATCTCGCGCACGCCCTGGCCGCCGCACTCGCGGCACGCGCTGAAAATGGGCTTGGGGCCCAGCTCGAAGTCGCCCGAGTTCTCGGCGTAGTACGCGAGGATCCACTGCGCGCGCGACGCCGACGGGAGCTCCTTCCACAGGGCTTCGTGGTCGTCCGACTGCTCCGCGGTGCTCTTCGCCTTGCGCGCCATTTCCTGGTTCTCGAGGAAGCGGCGGATCTTCTCCTCGAGCTCGGCGCGCTGCTTGTCCTTCGCGTTCAGCTCGGGCTTCTTCTCCTCGGCCTTCTGGCCCTTGAGCGCCGCGTCGCGACCGAGGAGCCACGTGCCGTAGCCGTACGACGCGCGATACCAGTGCGACTTGTTGCGCTTCACCCACATCTGGCGCACCACGTCGGGCGTCGCCTCCTTCGTGATGCGCGCGGCCTCCTTCGCGACCTTCGCGAGGAGCTCGTCCTTCATGCGATCGTCGAGGTACGCGCGTGCTTCCTCGAGGCCCATCTTCATCGCGGCGGCGGTCGCGAGGCGGCTGGCCTGCGTGTACCACATCTGCATGACGCGGTCGGCGACGAACCGATCGCGCGCCTTGACGACGCGGTCCTGCTTGCGCTTCGCATCGGGGAGCAGCGCGCTGCCGGGGTACTTCTCCTTGAACGCGGCGGCGAGCGCGAACGCCTCGTCGTACTTGCGGCGCACGGTGAGCACGTCGATCTGCGCCAGGTACTCGAGCTGGTCTTGCAGCTTCGCCCGCTCGGTCGCGCGCTGCGTCGCGAGGCGCACGTCCTCGGTGCGGTACTTCGGGTCGAGCTCGGCCGTCTTCTGGTAGTGCTCGATCGCGCGCGGGAAATCGAAGATGCGCTCGCAGAACTGCGCGAGCTTGAAGTTGCCTTCGGCGGTGCCGAGCGCCAGCCCGGCCGACTCGCGGCCGTACAGCTCGTCCTTCGTGTAGACCTCGAGCGCGGGAACCTGCACCGTGGTGCTCGCGCCCGCGACGCGGTTCTTCGGCACCGGGATCGTCGCGCCGCTCGTCTTGAGCAGGATCGCGTCGGACGTGCGGTCGACGATGATGCCGACGAACTCGGTGCCGTCGACGGTGACGATGCGGTCGGCGTCGATGAACACTTCGTCGCCGGTGAGGTCGACGTAGCCGAACTCCGAGCGCAGCTCGCGCTCTTGGTCGGGATGCAGCCGGCTCCACTCCAGGCGCACGAGGCCGCCGTTGTCGAGCCGCGCGAACGTGATGCCGTCGGGATCGTGCGCGCGGATCGTCCCCCACTGGATCGAGCCGTCGCGCAGCTCGAGCATCGTCGCCGGCGCGTCGCCCGCGTCGCCCTCGTCGACCGGGCCGCCTTGCGCGGACGCGCTGCCCGCGCCGAGCACGAGGGCGCACGCGAGCGCGCGCAGGACGTGGTTGGTGAGGCTCATTGGATCGTTCCCTTTCCGATGATACGGCGCATCCGCGCGCCGAACGGGATCTCGCGCAGGAGGATCGTGCTGAAGCGCCGCTCGCGCCGCACGCCGCCGCTCTCCCACGTGAACTCGACGTCGACCTTGTACTCGAGCGGTTGACTGGGGTTCGGCGTCGCGGTCGCCGAGTACAAGACGTCCGGTTGGCCGGGCAGCGGCTTGCGCCGGATCGCGACGGGCTCGCCGACTTCGCCGTCCTTGAACGGGAAGAGCGACTCCTCGAGGTCCGCGATCACGGCTTCGGAGAGCGACGCCGTCTGGGTCCGCAATAGGGCCGTGCGCGACACGGCCGCGCCGAACGTCAAGAGGCCCAGGATCGCGGTCATCCCGAAGAGCAGGATGCCCATCGCGACGAGCACCTCGATGATCGTGAAGCCCGAGTGGCGCGCGGACGTGGCCGCGCGCCGAGCGAGCGTGAACGATCGGCGCGTCCTCACAGGTCCCAATCCTCGCGGTAGGTCGCCACCGGAACCTCGCGCACCAAGCGCTCGCCGTAGTGGACGAGCGCGCCGGGCGCGTGCGTCGCCGCGGTCGTGCCGCGCTGCGCGCGCTTCACGCTCGCGAAGCGCCCGTCGACCGACGTGATGCGCATCCACTCGGCGTCGACGCGGACGAACGCGTTCTCGCCGCGCGGCAAGCGATCGCCGTCGTCGACGGTGATGCCGCCGGCTTCGGTCTCGACGACCTCGGCGATGCGCGTCCGGCGCACGCGATCGAGCGGGCGCTCGATCTCGAGCTCGAGCTGGATGCGCCGCGGCAGGAGCGGCAGGTCGCGGGCCTTCGGCAAGAACGCGCCCGGCTCGTTCCACGGATGAAGTTGCTCGTCGGGCCGCAGCTTCGACCACGCGTCCCACGACGGCAGCGCGCTCTCGAGCGTGCCGGCGATCTGCCACCCGTCCTCGAGAGCCGTCGTCTGCGACGCGCACAGGAGGCCGAGCCACAAGACGCCGCCCGACACCTC
>CAZQHA010000400.1:0-4310 GCA_964592795.1 uncultured Planctomycetaceae bacterium
GCGCGCCTTGCGCCTCTCGATCGAGGACGCGGCGACGGGCGACACGCTGGCCACCGGCGAGGTGGGCCCCGACCTCGACGCGCTGCCGATGGCGACGGGCATGGTGTGGCGGCCGATGATCTTCCGCTTCACGCCGATCGAGGCGTCGCGTGGCCGTTCGTTCCGGCTCGTCGTGAGCGCGGCCGACGGCCGGCCGGGCGAACCGCTCTACTTGTGGGCGCTGCGCAAGGGCGCGGCGATCGCCGGGGAGAAGTACGAGATCGACGATCGCGCCGCGAACGGGCGACTGTGGTTCAACGTGTCGTACAACCTCGACGCGTTCGAGCCGGTGCTGCGCCGATCGAAGTACACGCTGTGGCGTTACGAGGAATCGCCGACGCGCTACTGGTGCGTCGACCGCGCCGAGGCGGCGGCGGACGACGACGCCGCGCTGCGGCGACTCCTCGCGCCCGATTTCGATCCCGAAGCGCTGGTCGTGCTGCACGAGCCCGTTTCCGGCGCGCCGAGCCACTCGAGCGCCGCGCAACCCGCGACCGTGATCTCCGACGGACACTCGCACGTGCGACTGCGCGTCGAGCGCACCGCGCCCGGCTACCTCGTCATCGCCCGCGCGCACTTCCCCGGCTGGATCGCTCACGTCAATGGCGAAGAGCGCGAGCTCTTGCGCGCGAACTACGGATTCTCGGCAATCCGAGTCGAGCCCGGGACGAACGAGATCGCGCTCGACTACGAGCCGGAATCGTCTCGCACAGGCCTCCTGTGCTCGGCGGCGAGCGCCATCGCGGGCATCGTCTGGCTCGCGCTCGCGCGGCTGAGGTCAATCGCCCGACGGCACGCCTGAGTTCTTGACTTGGATCCGCGAGCGTCGCTTGACCTCGACGATGCGATACGTGTCCGGAGGCGTGTAGCCGAAAGCGAACGGCATGAAGCCGCCGTTGCTCGCGTAGAACTCGGCCCACAGGTGCGGCGACACGGTCATCGCGAAGAACTGCGGCTGTCCTTGCACGTTCGTGATCGGCGTCGCCGAGCGCTCGGGGATCGGGAACATGCCCGTGTTGTTCTTCGGGATCACCACGAGGTCGCCGACCATCAGCTCCTCGCGCTCGACGTCGAGCGGCACGGCGCCCGCGAGCTGCATGTAGTACTGGAAGCCCCAGTGTCCGAGGAAGATCGTCCGCCGCTCGGCGCTGATGAACTTCGCCTTGATCTCCTCGACCGAAGCGCGCACGCCGTTCGCCCAGTGGAAATCGCCGTACGCGACGCACAGCGCGACGAGCGTGCTCGCGCCGAAGGCCGCCCACGCCGGCGCGCGCAGTCGCACGGGACTGAGGCTCAATCGGCGCACGATCAAGATGCCGAGCGCGCACGTCATCGGCAGGTTGGACCGACCGTTGTTGACCCAGTTCATGTACGCGGCGAACACGAACGTGCCGAGCATCCAGCACGCGAGCAGCACGCTCTCGGCGTCGCGGTGCCGCCGGATGTCGTCGAGCGTCAGCGCGACGAGGCTGACGCCGCCGCACGCGAGCAGAAGGAGCTGCACGGCGACGTTCGGCACGAGCTCGCGCAGGTCGAACTCCTCCATGCCGATGAACGGAATGTTCCCGCCGATCCACCACAGCGACGCCGCGGTGATCGCGAGCCCCGCCACGAGCCACCGCCACGACCACAGGATCGGAGCGAAGACGAGCGCCGGCACGAGACAGCCGCCGGCGAACACGAGACCGACCCACGTCTGCTGCACGCGGCTGATGCCCTGCACTTCACGGAGCGCCGACGCGTACTGTGCCGCGTCGAGCAAGAGGCCCCGGCCGTACATGCGTTCGGTCCAGACCTGGTAGCCCCAGAATACGGCCGCGGGCAAGAGCAGGAACAAGAGGAAGCCGCCGACTCGCCGCGCGCGCAGGACGCCGTACAGGGCGAGCAGCGGGAGCAGGTTGACGCCGAAGTACTTCGTGACGCCCGCGAGCGCAGCGAGCACGGCGCTCGCGAGGAACCACGTCCAGCGCTCGCGGTCGAAGCCCTGGATCCAGCACCAGATCGACCAGCACCAGAACGCGAGCATCATCGTGTCGCACATCACGTTGGTGCTCGACACGAGGAACACGGGCGTCATGAGGCCGATCAAGCTCGCGAGCACCGGTTGCGCGCAGAATCGGCGCGCGAGGAGGTACGTCCCTGCCGCCGCGAAGCCCGCCGGCACGAGGAACGCGAGGTGCAGCGCGATCTCGCTCCAACCGAAGACCGCCGCGACCGCGGCGATGTAGTAGCCGGTCAGCGGCGGGTTCTTCGTCACCTCGGACATCGGACGCGACGTCCAGTCCCAGTCGACGGAGAAGCCGTAGAAGTCGAGCGGATGCGACTGGATGTGCTTGCCGAGCCAGAGGAAGAGCGGGTCGTCGATCGTGAACGCCTTCGTCGCGAAGAGCGCCAAGACGCCGACCACGATCGCGACGACGATCGTGAGCTCGCGCTTGCCCGACCGATCGAGCGGGGCGAGCGAGCTCACGCGCGCACGAGCCGCCGGAGCACGAACTGCAGGATGCCTCCGTGCCGGTAGTACTGCACTTCGTTCGGCGTGTCGATGCGCAGGAGCGCCTCGAACTTCTTCTCCTTGCCGTCGTCGCCCCTGGCGCGGACGGTCAGGCGCGTGCCCGGCTCGAAACCGCCTTCGATCGCCTTCGCGATGCCGTCGATCGCGAACGTCTCCTTGCCGGTCAATCCGAGCGATTCGCCGTTCGCACCGTCGACGAACTGCAGCGGGAGGACGCCCATGCCCACCAGATTGGACCGGTGGATGCGCTCGAAACTCTCCGCGATCACGGCGCGCACGCCGAGCAGGAACGGTCCCTTCGCGGCCCAGTCGCGCGACGATCCGGTGCCGTACTCCTTGCCCGCGATCACGACGAGGGGCACGCCGTCCTTCGCGTACTTCATCGCCGCGTCGTAGATCGACATGCGCTCGCCGCTCGGGACGTGCGTCGTCTCGCCGCCTTCGACGCCCGGCACGAGCTTGTTCTTGATGCGCGTGTTCGCGAACGTGCCGCGCACCATCACCTCGTGGTTTCCGCGGCGCGCGCCGTACGAGTTGAAATCGGCGGGCGCGACGCCGAGCTCCTGCAGGTAGCGGCCGGCGGGGCTCTGCGGCTTGATCGATCCGGCGGGCGAGATGTGGTCGGTCGTGATGCTGTCGCCGAAGTAGCACAGGACGCGCGCGCCGGAGAGGTCCGACACCTTGCCCGGCTGCGCCGGCATGTCGACGAAGTACGGCGGATGCTTCACGTACGTCGAATTCGCGTCCCAGGCGTACGTGTCGCCCTGCGGCACCTTCATGCCGCGCCAACGCTCGTCACCGGCGAACACGCCCGCGTACGTGCTCTGGAACATCTCCGAGCGCACGTGCTTCGCCATCGTGTCGCCGACTTCCTTCGCGGTCGGCCAGATGTCCTTGAGGAAGACGGGCTGGCCGTCCTTCCCGGTGCCGAGCGGCTCCTTCGTGAGGTCGATGTCGACGTGTCCCGCGAGCGCGAACGCGACGACGAGCGGCGGCGACGCGAGGTAGTTCGCGCGGACTTGCGCGTGCACGCGCCCCTCGAAATTGCGATTCCCGGAAAGCACCGCCGCCGCGACGAGCCCGCACTCGTCGATCGCGACGGACACGTTCTTCGGAAGCGGACCGCTGTTGCCGATGCACGTCGTGCATCCGTAGCCGACGAGGTTGAAGCCGAGCGCGTCGAGCGGCTTGTCGAGACCCGCGGCCTTCAAGTACTCGGTGACGACCTTGGAGCCCGGCGCGAGGCTGGTCTTGACCCAGGGCTTCCGCGTCAGGCCCTTCTCGACCGCGCGCTTCGCGACGAGGCCCGCCGCGACCATCACCGACGGGTTCGACGTGTTCGTGCAGCTCGTGATCGCCGCGATGACGACCGTGCCGTGCTCGAGCGTGCACTCGTTGCCCTCGATGTTCACCAAGGCGAGGGGCTCGTGCTGCGCCGGATCGACGACTGTCGCGGTGCCGCCTTCGCTCTCCATGCGGCCGACGGCCTGCGGGCTGACGCCGGGCTTGGGCGGCTTCCTGCCGCCGAGCGATTCGAGCGCGTCCTCGAAGCTCTTCTTCACGTTGGACAGAGCGACGCGATCCTGCGGCCGCTTGGGACCGGCGAGGCTCGGCTCGATCGTCGCGAGGTCGAGCGTGAGCAGATCGGAGTACTCCGCCTCCGGCATCCCGCTCGTGTGGAACATGCCCTGCTCCTTCATGTACGCCTCGACGAGCGCGATGCGCTCCTTCGAGCGACCCGAGAGACGCAAGTACT